>SPBV01000083.1 GCA_004525885.1 Nitrosomonadales bacterium | reverse complement strand
CATATCAACAATGTGGGGGCGCCCTTCTGCCACTTTATTTATTGTGATAACCTCTAGCCCCGCTTTCGTTAACTCAGCTGCAGTACCACGTGTAGCATAAAGGGTGAACCCTAGTTCTGCAAGTTTGCGGGCAATTTCCACGGATGGGAATCTATCCGATTTACGCACACTGATAAAAATATTTCCGGCGGTGGGTAATTTGACCCCAGCTGCCAACTGAGATTTGACAAATGCTTCTGCAAAAGTATGCCCTATTCCCATTACTTCGCCAGTGGATTTCATTTCTGGTCCAAGTATAGTGTCCACACCAGGAAATTTGATAAATGGAAATACAGCTTCTTTCACTGAATAATAAGAGGGAATCCTTTCATTAACAACACCTTGTTGGGTGAGTGTTATCCCTACCATGCAGCGCGCGGAAATTTTTGCCAACTGTAGCCCGGTAGCTTTGGATACAAAAGGTACAGTACGCGACGCCCTAGGATTTACTTCAAGCACATATACTTCATCCCTCTGAATGGCAAATTGCACGTTCATTAGGCCCACTACTTGAAGGGCGCGGCCCATTGCCTCGGTCTGCCTGCTCAATTCATTTTTCATGGAAGACGACAGACTGAAAGGGGGTAGTGAGCAGGCTGAGTCACCCGAATGCACACCAGCCTGCTCAATGTGCTCCATGACGCCACCTATCAATATAGTCTCTCCGTCACAGATTGCATCTACATCCACTTCAATGGCATCGTTGAGAAAACGATCTAATAAAACTGGTGAGTCATGTGAAACTTTTACCGCTTCACGCATATAACGTTCTAGGTCTCGTTGTTCATGGACGATTTCCATAGCGCGCCCACCCAGTACATAGCTAGGACGTACCACCAATGGATAGCCAATTTCATTGGCAGCAGTCAGCGCAGATGAAGGGTCACGTGCAGTGCGGTTAACCGGTTGTTTCAGCCCAAGCTGATGCAGCATTTTCTGGAAGCGTTCACGGTCTTCCGCGCAATCTATCATGTCAGGGCTGGTACCAATGATGGGGACTCCGTTGGCCTCAAGATCGCGAGCGAGTTTCAGTGGTGTTTGTCCACCATATTGCACGATCACGCCAAAAGGCTTCTCTACCTCAACAATTTCAAGTACATCTTCCAATGTTACTGGCTCAAAATATAGCCGATCAGAAGTATCGTAGTCAGTCGAAACTGTCTCTGGATTACAATTGACCATGATCGTCTCGAAACCATCTTCACGTAGGGCCAGTGCAGCATGAACACAACAGTAATCGAATTCGATACCTTGGCCGATACGATTGGGCCCCCCTCCTAACACGATAATCTTTTTTCTGTTGGTAGGTAGCGCTTCACACTCTTCTTCATAAGTGGAGTACATATAAGCGGTACGAGTAGCGAACTCAGCTGCACATGTGTCCACTCGTTTGTATACTGGGCGTAAATTGTGTCGATGTCGTTTAGCACGCACTGCGGTTTGATCAGTATTCAGTAGCTTTGCCAGACGTTTGTCAGAAAAACCGTTACGTTTTAGCTTGAGCAACGCACCCGGATCAAGCTCACCTAGAGTCTTATCGACAAGTGATTGTTCCTGTTTAACAAGATCTTCCACCTGTGTTAAGAACCATGGATCAATTCGTGTCAGGGCATGGACTTCACCGAGGCCTACGCCACATCGGAATGCATCGGCTATATACCAGATACGTTCTGGGCCAGGATCTCCCAATTCAGTTTTAATAATCTCGATATCAGTTGTTTTTTCTCCTAGGCCGTCGGAACCAGTTTCCAATCCACGGAGGGCTTTCTGGAGCGATTCCTGGAAAGTTCGCCCGATTGCCATAACCTCTCCCACGGATTTCATTTGTGTTGTGAGGCGGTCATTGGCCTGAGGAAATTTCTCAAAAGCAAAACGCGGAATTTTAGTAACAACATAGTCAATAGTTGGCTCGAATGAAACCGGCGTTACTCTATTAGTAATATCGTTCCTAAGTTCATCTAGTGTATAGCCTATCGCAAGCTTAGATGCTACTTTGGCAATAGGGAAGCCAGTAGCTTTTGACGCTAAAGCGGAAGAACGTGATACTCGTGGGTTCATTTCAATTACCAGCATACGGCCATCCTGTGGATTAATCGCAAACTGTACGTTAGAACCGCCGGTTTCTACACCGATTTCACGCAACACTGCAATCGAAGCATTGCGCATGATCTGGTACTCCTTATCAGTCAGCGTTTGTGCTGGAGCAACTGTGATAGAGTCTCCGGTATGAATACCCATTGGATCAAGATTTTCGATAGTACAGACGACGATGCAGTTGTCCAACCTATCTCGTACTACTTCCATCTCAAATTCTTTCCAGCCAATAACTGATTCCTCGATCAACAATTCTTCAGTTGGCGAGGCTTCCAGCCCATGTTCACATATACTAAGAAATTCTTCGCGGTTGTAAGCGATGCCACCCCCGCTACCGCCCATGGTAAAAGAAGGGCGGATAATTGTAGGGTAACCAACCATCGCCTGTACTTGTAATGCTTCTTCTAGACTATGGGCGATGGCAGAGCGCGCCGAACCCAAGTTAATGTTTTTCATGGCTTGCTTAAACTTCTCACGATCCTCAGCCTTGTCGATAGCCTCACGCGATGCACCAATCAACTCCACATTATAATTTTCCAGTACACCATGCTTAGCTAGATCTAGTGTACAGTTCAGCGCCGTTTGTCCACCCATAGTTGGCAACAATGCATCAGGACGCTCAATAGCGATTATTTTTTCTATCGTCTGCCAGGTGATTGGTTCGATGTACGTAGCATCTGCCATTTCTGGATCAGTCATTATTGTAGCTGGATTAGAATTTACCAGAATGACTCGATAACCTTCCTCACGAAGTGCTTTACATGCTTGCGTACCAGAATAATCAAATTCACACGCCTGACCAATAACAATGGGGCCAGCCCCAATGATGAGGATAGATTTTATGTCTGTACGTTTTGGCATGTTTTTCTAACTACATTACTCACGATAATACAAATAATCCTATTGGGTTTTTTCACGTATACCTTCATTTCTTGGTTTAACTTATTTTTTCTGGTTCTCGATCATTTTGACAAACCGGTCAAATAGATAGTCGACATCGTGTGGACCAGGACTTGCTTCTGGGTGCCCCTGAACAGAGAATGCCAAGCGGTCAGTTATTTCAAATCCTTGTAGACTATCGTCAAACAACGACACATGTGTAACTCTTAAATTTTTTGGTAGAGTTTTGGCATCTACCGCAAAGCCATGGTTCTGACTGGAGATCATAACTCGCCTGCTGTCCAGATCCTGTACCGGATGGTTAGCACCGTGATGGCCAAATTTCATCTTTATAGTTTTGGCCCCACTAGCTAGTGCTAATAATTGATGTCCCAAGCAAATACCAAAAATTGGTATTTTTCTCTCAAGTAATTTTTTGATTGTGACAACTGCATAATCGCAAGGTTCAGGGTCACCTGGCCCATTAGAGAGAAAGACACCATCAGGTTGTAACGCAATAATCTCATCAGCTGATGTTCGAGCGGGAAGAACTGTTACCTTGCAGTTTCGCTGCGCTAACCTCCTTAGAATATTTCGTTTGATGCCAAAATCTAATGCAGCAATATGGAGGCGAAGATTTTTCTCTTCTTGATTGTTTTGTCCCGACCCTTGCTCGTCTTCATTCCACTCATAAGGTTGATCGCAACTCACTACCTTGGCAAGATCCATTCCAGCCAGACCGGGGAATTCTTTAGCGCATTTTAAGGCTTCTGATTCGTCAATGCGCCCCGCCATAAGACAGCCAGCTTGCGCGCCTCTCTCTCGTAGAATACGCGTGAGTTTACGTGTGTCAATCTCTGCAATTGCTATTACACCTTGTTCTTTGAGGTAATCTGCTAATGTCTGAGTTTTCCGCCAATTACTGGCGTTTAATGATAGATCTCGAATTACCAATCCTGCAGCATAAACTTTATTTACTTTGCCGGATTCCACATCGTCTAGATTAACACCAGTATTACCTATGTGTGGGTAAGTCAGCGTGACAATCTGCTGGCAGTAGGATGGGTCAGTGAGGATTTCCTGATAACCAGTCATTGCGGTGTTGAAAACTACTTCACCCGTACTAATGCCCTCCACTCCAATTGATATACCACGAAAAATGGTGCCGTCAGCGAGTACAAGAACGGCATACGAGTGCTGTAACACTGAAAACTCCTTGAATACTGAATACGAGCCAGACGTGGAAAGCGGGACAAGCTAACGCTCGCCCCGCTTCACTAACTTCGTATAATTGTACGCGAAAAACGAGTTTTTCTCAATGAAGATGCGATTATCGTCTAGGAAGGTAAAAACATCTTTTTTGCTGAATAATGTTCTTAAAATGAGGCAACCAACCTTTAGTCGTCCTTTTCACCAGCTTTTAGAACCAACTTAACTTAGACTATCTTTCTTAAAAAAATATCTTGCAAAATCAACCTTATTTGACCAAAACATACTCTTTTTCAAATTATCTTAAATAAACTGAACTATTCTCAGATAGAAGACCACTCGGGTAACTTTTTACCCAAGTGCGTAGATTTGAAGTTCTGTTTCAATTTTCCAACCAAACATTAGCTTCAGCTGAATCAGCAAATACTCTGATATTGGCGTCAATAAAAAGATTAGATACCCAGGCACTCCAAACTTGCCACTGGTTATCTGTGATAACTGCAACTTTGTTAAATTCACTAGCATGTTCACGGATAAATTTGATTTCTTCCCATGCAACATCGATAGTATAACTTAACATTTCCCGCCAATCCAATAGGAGATTTCCCTTGCCATTAAAGTGATATCTGAAGAGCACTTGATCCTCGAACTCCTTATAGTCAGCTAGGGTAAATTCACCGAAGACAGCAACATTAACTAAGTTCCCGATTTTTTGAATTGTAATCATGAATTCTGTCTCAGAAAGGTATTAGTAGATCATAAGCAATAATTTATAATACTGCAATTTCTGATTAATATTAGCCACGAACTGGTTTTATAGAAGTCCTGAGGCTTAATAGCCCGCCTGCTACGATGAGCCCTATACCAAACAATGAAGATAACGATAATATTTCACCCCAAATCAAGATACCCCAAAAACACGCAAATACTACTGTACTGTAAGCCAAAGCACCCACTACCAATACTTTCCCAGTACGATACGCTCGTGTCAAAGCTAACTGCGCTAGTGTCGCGGTGATACCAATACCCATAAGCAGTAGGAGATTAAACGGTGTAACGGGATGAAACGTATCGAATACCATCCAAATACTAGTGATAATGGTACTAATTAGCGTGAAATAAAATACCACTTTCCAATCAGGCTCTCCTAAGTCGCCAAGTAGCTTGATATTTAGATAGGCAATAGCAGCAAAAAAACCAGAAGCTAGGCCGATTAATCCACCCCTCCACTGGTCTTCTTGTAAGGACGGAGCCAACAGTAAAACCACACCGGCAAATCCAATCACAACTGCTACTGCAAGCAGTCGATGGAAGCTCTCTTTTAGCATTATGGTGGTAAATAACGTTAGAAAAAGAGGCGATGTATAACTAAGAGTTACAGCCGTAGCTAGTGGCAACTTTGTAATACAGTAGAAGAACATCAATAATGCTCCGAGTCCTGATAGTCCTCGCCAGCAATGATTTTTCCAGTATAACGTGGATAGGGGAAGGTGCTGAATACTGACTATTGCGTAGATAATCAGAAAACCGATAATTGAGCGGTAGAACACCAGTTCAGTGCTTGAGAAATACGCCGAACCAAGTTTCACCAACGCTCCCATGCAACTAAAAAGGAAGCCAGAGACAAGCATCCAAAGAGAGCGCATTAATAATTCAAGAGTATGAAGGAACGTATGAAGAAAAAAACAAATGTAAAAGAGCATAATTTGTTGTGCTCAAATACAATAGCCGGGAATTAAGATTTAGAAATATGTGATTCAATTTTCCGCCGTATAAATTCATGAGCGCACATCATGCCATGTTCTTATTAGGGGCTGATAAGAGTGCTGGTCTCATTGATACCATGAGTACGAAATACACAACGCCCGGCAGTAATTTGTTTACAAGTTGTATCGTATTCCTCCTCAGTTTCTTTGTATGCTGCCTGTTCAACATTGATAAATTCGCCCCTAAATAAAGCCATATCTCCTTGAATGTCAAAAATTTTCCTTTCCCGTATATAGAATTCTGTATGTTGCCTAGTGATTAAGTCACCCAATCGCAGAAGGTTTGTCCGTTTCTGATATACTCATAATTCACCGCAGAAAATCAGAATTTTAAAAGAGTTTTTTGCTTATTTAATTGACCTAATCCAGTCAATTGCGTTATTTTTACCTTTTTCTGAGGAATCGCTCGCATTTCATTTGCAGAATAAACTTATCATGACAAAATTTTCAAAACCCGTCAAATCGTCCCAGCCAAAAGATTTTGAAGCAGGATTGGCCGAATTAGAAAATATTGTAGCTTCAATGGAAGCAGGACAAATGCCCCTAGAAGTTTCGCTCTTAGCACACAAACGCGGGGCGGAATTACTTCAATATTGCCAAGCCACACTACAAAACGCGCAACAACAAGTGCGCCTTCTTGAAGCCAATACACTCAAAATTTTCTCGCCAGCTAGTATCGATGATCGATGATTTTCAGGGTTGGGCAAGATCCCATCAAGCACGCATAGAAACTTCCCTTGAAGCCCTTATTCCCACTGCAAAACTCTCGCCAGAGCGTCTGCATGACGCTATGCGTTTTTCTGTTCTGGGAGGTGGGAAGAGAATACGTCCACTTCTTGCCTTTGCTGCAGGAGAGCTCAGCGCGGCAGATGAAGATCGCGTAACCATAGCTGCCGTTGCAGTAGAATTAATTCATGCATATTCGTTAGTACATGATGATCTGCCCTGCATGGATGATGATGTACTGCGGCGAGGTAAACCTACTTGTCATGTGGAATATAATGAAGCCATTGCTTTGCTAGTAGGAGATAGCTTACAGAGTTTAGCCTTTCAATTATTAGCAGAATATCGTTTGGCAGACACTCCTCAAGTACAATTGGATATGATCAAACGCTTGGCGCAAGCAGCAGGTTCACGTGGCATGGCTGGTGGGCAAGCAGTTGATCTTGTTAGCGTTGGAAAAACATTAAGTCTGCCAGAGCTCGAATCTATGCATATACACAAGACTGGAGCATTAATCCGTGCTGCTGTTATGATAGGTGCTTGTTGCGGCAATAGCCTGAATGATTCACAATTAAAAAATCTTGATCATTTTGCAAAATATATCGGTCTTGCATTCCAAGTTGTGGATGATGTACTTGATACTGAGGCCACTACGGCCACCTTGGGCAAAACTGCTGGGAAAGATGCAGATAATAACAAACCGACATATGTAAGTATTCTGGGAGTTAAGCAAGCTCGTGAGCTGTCCGAGGAGTTACGTCAGGATGCATATCAGGCACTTGAAGTTTTTGGTTCAGCAGCGGTGCGGTTGCGACAATTAACAGACTATATTATTCAACGAGAGTTTTGAGGCTAGCATATTTTTCCCCTCAGTGAATGAAAATTTCTTTATTTTTTAGGATTTAAATGTATCCTCTGCTTGATACCATTAATTACCCTTCTCAGTTACGTGAGTTGGAACGTAAGGCACTGCCTCAACTTGCTAACGAGTTACGCAAGTTTCTGATTGAATCAGTGTCTAAAACTGGCGGCCACCTATCCTCTAATCTTGGTACGATTGAGTTAACAATTGCTCTGCACTATGTGTTCAACACGCCGCATGATCGGCTGGTATGGGATGTCGGTCACCAAACATACGCCCATAAAATCCT
>SPBV01000055.1 GCA_004525885.1 Nitrosomonadales bacterium | reverse complement strand
GAAAGATTATCCGCAGCCTCTCAGATAATGTCAATTTTACGCTGATAGTTTTTGATATAAAATTCGTTAGGGGGCGCAATTCAGCTGGGAGAGCGTCGCGTTCACAATGCAAAGGTCTGGAGTTCGATCCTCCTCGTCTCCACCAATAAACAAGCGGATTACAGAAATGTGATCCGTTTTTATTTCCTCCATGGGGCGCTGGTGAAGGGGACTTACGGGCAATTGCCAGAGCTCTGAGTGTTTCGGTAGATACAGTTCGTAACATGCGATAGAACCTAGGTTTTGCATTTATCTATAACGTACTTGGTATTCCGTTGGCTGCAGGCCTCCTGTATCCGTTCACTGGGCAATTGTTATCCCCAATGATTGCAGCGATTTCCATGAGTATGAGTTCCGTTTCGGTGATTACAAATGCTTTGTGTTTAAGAGGAACATCCAGATAAGAGACCACACGTTTTAGCCTGACTAGCCATAAATATTTTGAAGGGGCTCCCCCTGGTTTAGGAGTAACTCTTGTTCCTGAACTTGGTTTCCTGAACGTCTGCTTTGTGCCAAAAGTGGATGTTCAGGACAAGCAGAACTTTGATTAAGTAACTTCGTAAATATCTTCTTCTGTTAAGTTACTTATCTTACCTTAGGTATTTGTTCTTAATCCATCAGTATGCGCGTTACCAATACCTAGAATCTAATAACAGTATATCTGGATGACGATACGTAATTCAGTATCACTTATCGTATCCTTCCAAATTACCATATCGTATGAATTCTACACTACACACTCGGTTAAAACTTTTCGGGCGCCCTGAACTTACCGTGGGTCTCGCTGCCCTGACCATTTCCAATCAAGGACCTCCGGCATATCCTCTCCAATCCGGGCGATGTGCTGTTTGTGCGTAGTCAGTTTATCCCGCATGTATTGTTTGAGATAAGCGGCGTGATAACCGAGTTTTGGCACCCTATCAACTACATCCATCACGAGATGAAACCGATCAATGTCATTGATCACGGCCATATCAAATGGCGTGGTAGTTGTACCTTCTTCCTTGTAGCCACGCACGTGTAGATTCTTGTGGTTGGTGCGCCGGTAAGCCAGACGATGGATGAGCCAAGGGTAGCCTGAAAAGCAAAGACAATTGGCTTATCGGTCGTAAACAGAGCATCAAAATCCTTATCCAGAAAACCATCAGGATGTTCTTCACGCGGCTGTAGTGTCATTAGGTCAACCACATTGATGACCCGTACCCGGAGTTCTGGGGCATGTGTATACAATAACTCGACTGCAGCAAGCGTTTCTATAGTGGGAACATCTCCCGCGCAGGCCATGACTACGTCCGGCTCACTCTCACGATCGTTGCTGGCCCATTCCCAGATCCCGATGCCTGCGCTACAGTGTTTGATAGCGGCATCTATGTCCAGCCATTGAGGAGCAGGCTGTTTGCCCGCAACAATCACATTTATTCGGTCGCGGCTGCGTAAGCATTTATCAGCTACATAAAGTAAGGAATTTGCATCGGGTGGCAGGTAGACCCGAACGATATTAGCCTTCTTGTTCACCACATGATCAATGAAACCAGGATCCTGATGTGAAAACCATTATGGTCCTGGCGCCAGACATGTGAAGTTAACAATATATTTAGCGAAGCAACTGGTCTGCGCCACGGGATCTCTTTACTCACCTTTAGCCATTTGGCATGCTGGTTGAACATCGAGTCAATGATATGAATAAAAGCTTCATAACATGAAAAAAATCCGTGACGCCCGGTTAGCAAATAACCTTCGAGCCACCCCTGACAGGTATGCTCTGAAAGAATTTCCATAACCCGTCCATCTGGTGCAAGATGATCATCATAGCCATAGGTCTCAGCCATCCAACTGCGATTGGTCTTCCAACAACGCACCCAGACGGTTAGAAACCGTTTCATCCGGCCCCATAACACGAAAATTCCGGTGCGTCGCGTTCAGTTGCATGACATCACGCAGGTAATCTCCCAATCTACGAGTTGGCTCACCGAACACACTACCCGGATGCGAAACAGAAAGCGCGTAATCCATATAATCCGGTAATTTGAGATCTCGGAGTAACATTCCGCCGTTGCTGTGTAAATTTGCACCCATGCGTCGATCTCCCTGTGGAGCTAGTTCTGCAAGTTCAGGTTGTAAAGCACCATGATCATTAAATAATTTTTCTGGTTTGTAACTTTTCATCCAGTGTTCCAGCTCTTTGATGTGCGATGGCTTAGTCGAAAATTCGGCAAAGGGCACCTGATGTGAACGCCAGTATCCTTCCAGTTTGAGTCCATCCAGTTCTTTGGGGAAGGTCCATCCCTTGGGCGTACGCAGAATAATCATAGGTCAGCGAGGTCGTGTAAAAGCAGATCCGCTACGCGCTTCTATCTGAATAGCTTGGATATCACCCAGTGCTTTATCAAGCGTAGCCGCCATAACTTGGTGCACGAACTTTGGATCATTGCCCTCAACCAAATACGGTTGATAACCGTAGCCAATAAATAGTTTATTTAATTCGTCTTCGCTAATACGTGCGAGCACTGTGGGGTTAGCAATCTTGTAACCATTCAGATGTAGAATCGGTAATACTGCACCATCACGCTGGGGATTGAGAAACTTGTTAGAGTGCCAGGCGGCAGCCATTGGTCCTGTTTCTGCTTCACCGTCTCCGACCACACATGTAACAATAAGATCCGGATTGTCGAAGACCGCGCCATAAGCATGGCTAATTGAATAACCGAGTTCTCCGCCCTCATGTATTGAACCAGGTGTTTCCGGTGCAGTATGACTGGGGATACCACCTGGAAAAGAAAACTGACGAAACAATTTTCTCATACCGTTCTTATCTTGCGTGATACTGGGATACAGTTCCGTATAGGTTCCTTCCAGATAAGTGTTCGCAACAATACCTGGTGCACCATGGCCTGGGCCGGTCACAAAAAGAATACCTAGATTCCGCTGTTTAATTACCCGGTTCAAATGTACGTAGACCATATTCAGTCCCGGCACAGTACCCCAGTGTCCCAGCATACGTGGCTTGATGTGCTCTAGAGTCAGTGGTTCTTGCAGTAATGGATTATCCAGTAAATAGATCTGACCGATTGACAAGTAATTCGCAGCATTCCAATATGCATGGATTCGATCGAGCTCATCAGCTGATAAAGGTGTGCCTTCAACGGTAGATACAGTTGTAATTTCGCTCACAGCGCGCCTCCTTCTATACTGAAATAGTAATTAGGTTTTACCCAATTTAACTCAAACCTAGACAATTGTCGCCAAGGTGTGTCGTGCAATCATTTGTTCTTCATCTGTCGGGATCACCCACACTGAGACCTTACTGGCATCCGTGCTGATCTGTAACGTATTGGCTTGGTTAGCCTCTTCATTAATCGCAATCCCAAGCCAGGCAGAATCTCTACAGATCTTTGCACGCACCAGTGCAGCATGTTCACCAATCCCACCAGTAAACACCACTGCATCAAGGCCACCCAGTGCAGCAGTTAATGAACCTAGTTCGCGACTGATACGATAGCAAAAGAAATCTACAGCCTCGGTCGCACCAGGAGTAGGGCTGGACAACAAAGTTCGTATATCACCACTAATCCCTGACAAACCTAACAGTCCAGAATGGTGATGAAGGAGATCTGATATTTCATTTCCTGTCATGCCGCGTTCTAATAAATACAATACAACAGCTGGATCAATCGAACCACTACGTGTTCCCATGGGCAAACCATCCAATGGTGTAAAACTCATTGTAGTCGCCACACTTTTTCTGTCTTGTAATGCACACATGCTGACTCCATGACCAAGGTGGGCAATTACCACTTTGCAATTTGCGGTTTCGCCTAGGTGTGTTGGCAATACGCTCGCTATGTATTCATATGACAAACCATGAAATCCAAAACGCCGTATTCCCTGATCTGTCAACGATTGAGGTAGCGCAAACTGCTGTTCTCGTTTAGGCATGCTTGTATGGAAGGCTGTATCGAAACACGCTACCTGCGGCATGTGAGGTCGCTGTGCGATCAACACTTCTATCGCTTCCAAGGCATGGGGTTGGTGCAATGGCGCCAGCGCTATGAGTTTTTTTAACTGATTAAGTACGCTGTGATCTATACGTATTGCCTGAGAAAATGTCGTGCCGCCATGTACCACACGATGTCCAATAGCTACAAATTCCAAGTCAGATACTTCCTGCTCCAACCAGTTCAGAATGTGCTGCAGTGCTTGTGAGTGATTTTTGGCATGTAGCGAATCTGTTTTAACCTCGTCATGTTCATTTTGCCCTGACTTGTGTGAGGTGGCAGCAAAACTAGTTTGTTCGCCAATACCATCTACCGCTCCGCTATAGAGCCGACACAATTTGTTATCAGCAATGTACGTAAATACTGCGTACTTTATGCTGGATGAACCAGTATTAATTACTAACAACGCATCGTTCATCAGCACACCTTAGTCAGAGATAGACAGCTAAAACAGTTTCATTCTAGCTAATTCGTTGGCGTAGATTTTCAAGTAAAATGTTGTAAGCTGAGCTGAATTTTTGCACGCCTTCTTTTTCGAGCTGTTCGGCGATGGCATTTAAATCAAGCCCAAAATCAGTCAGTCTTGCAAGGCTTTTGCATGCCGCTTCAATATTGTTTTCAAGGCGTACAGCAGGATCACCATAATTACGGTAGGTTGTTAGGAGATCCAATGGCAGAGTATTGATCGTATCTACGCCGATTAAAGCATCGACATATTTTGTATTACTGTAGGCGGGATCTTTGGCGGAAGTAGATGCCCATAGCAGGCGTTGTGGTCTTGCGCCGGCTGTGGCAAGTCGTTGCCAGCGTTCGCCAGAATAAAAACGCTTGTATTTCTGATAGGCTAACCGCGCTGATGCAATCGCAGTCTCGCCACGCAATTCTTTGATTTGCTGTTGTGTCGATTTTGTTACCAAAGCATCCAGTTTGCTATCAACTAGCTTATCAATGCGGCTTAGAAAGAAGCTGGCAACAGATGCCATACACGATAATGACTTTCCCTGCGCTACACGTATCTCTAATCCATCCAGATAAGCCTGCGCTACCTCCTGATAGCGTTGCAAGCTAAACAGTAATGTTGCGTTGACATTAATGCCGTTAACGATCAGTTGTTGTATTGCAATCACCCCTTCCGGTGTTGCGGGTACCTTGATCAGTGCATTGGGACGATTAAGTGCTTGCCAAAGCCGAGAAGCTTCTTGCACCGTAGCTTTCGTGTCATAAGCTAGCAGCGGTGATACTTCAAAGCTGACAAATCCGTCACGACCTTCAGTTTTCTCATAAAGTAGGCGCAATAGATCAGCTGCCTGCTGCAGATCCTCAATCGCCAGATACTCATAAAGTGCATTGACATCGACACCTTGCATCATTTTAATTGCTGAATCGTAATCATCGTGCTCGACAATAGCTTTCTCAAGTATAGAGGGATTAGAAGTTACTCCGCAGACACCATCCTTGTCGATCAGGCGCTGAAACTCACCACTAATTAGCAAAGCGCGTTGAATATAATCCAACCAAATGCTCTGCCCTAGATTTTGTATGATCAGCAGTGGATTAGTTCTCATTTTTGTTCCTTAGTCAGAATAAGAACAGTTACATTCGTCTTATTTCCTTCTAATGTACCTGCTTGCCAGATAACTTTGAGAGATCACTTTGTTCAGTTGTAGCGTACGAACAAACTTGGTACAAACATCACGTAAATAGCTTATCTATTTACCGTGGAGTGTAGGACACAATAAATCAATAGGCAATTCTCTTATTCTTTTTTATTTCCTAAAAAATATCAACAATTGAGCTCAAATGGATGCCACGGAAGAGCCTCAGGGATGGAATTGAGCACATGGCGCAATTCTTGAAATGCCAAAAAGATAGAATGAGTAGGGCGCCTCAACTCAATTAGAAACTGACTAGGATGTATATTTTCTTAGGATTAAGAGCCCTAAATGTATTTATCGTAGATATAAATAAGCCAAGGCATTGTTGTAACTAGCGTCATGGTAATATAGAGTTGGCAGAAGACGTACTGCCTTCAGAAATAGGAGAATATCGATGGCTGACGTATCCCCCAACCAATGGAAACTAGCAACGATTGGATTACTAATTGTAGGAGCAACCGTATTAATCACATCGCTTGTAATAGGACGTGATACCGAAGTAGTACCGCCAGAAAAAATAGTGCAGGCTGAGGAGACAGGGACACAAGTCGTAAAGAAAAAGAAGGATACTGCGAACAAACCTAAGGATGCTGTAAAAGTAGCAACCGCACCTCTCGCACCAACCCCTCCTCCTTCACCAAAACCCGTGTATAACCCTCCCCAAACAGAACACCCTCCACAATCTATCATACAAGCATGTAACAAGTATGCTTCTGAGCAGGTAAATAGTAAGACAGTGGAAGTGGTCAAGGATGCAGGGATCGGAGCCCTTCTTGGTGCGGCAACAGGCGCGGCTGTTGGCGCGATTGCAGGTGGTGGCAGTGGTGCCGCGAAAGGTGCAGGTATTGGAGCTATAGGGGGTGGAGTGGGCGGAACACTCTATGGACTCAACGAAAACCAGACAAACGATGCACGATACCAGGAGGCCTATTCTTCCTGTATGCGTTCAAGAGGCTATTAGCCTAAATCGAATTTTCTAAACCCATAGGCTTAGTCGATTGGTGCTACTTGATAGCTAGAATAGTAGAGGTCGAAAAAGTGATGATTCCAATGAACAATATGACTGGTGAAAGCTTATTGTGAATTGATTTCAATAGGCTATATAATTCAGTGCTGTCCATCGAAAAGCAGCTAAAACCATGAACCTTTGTTTCAGGAGGGAGTTCCACTTAGTGGTGTCTCGCGTGTCTTGAATGTATTGTTTGGGTTATCTATCCCATTCCCCACAGTCAACTCGCCAACAACACGAAACGCGTAGAGTGCGATAGGCGGACCAATCGTTACAAATATCGTGACCGCACCAAAATCCCACAGCCATGAATCCAATTATGCTCGAAAACCAAGATAACCAGTGTGCTAAGTAACCCCCAATACAACCAATTATCGGCATGAACCCAAGTGCAGTAAGTAGCGTGATAGCAAGAAGAAAAGTTGGAAGATAACTCATTAAGTCGCCATTACATTCGCTTATTGTGTAGAGTCAACAGGAAGATGTTTTCCTGCAACTTACTTACCCCCCGCTCATGAAAACGTGGATATCGCTCTAGTACGTCAAGTCGCGCTACCAAACATATTTTAGCGTGCTCACTGTATAGCTCATCTACCTCACTTACTGAAACCGAAAATGGCGGTCCCGACATTTCCGATTGAGAGTAATCAAAAGTAACAAGTAGAATCTGACTAGCAGGCGGCAAGATTCCAAGAAGGTGGCTCACATAACTTTCTCGCATATCTAGAGGTAGCGCAACCAGAGATGCTCGATCGTATACTGCGCTCACTTTAGCTAAGTCTTTTTTATCTAAATCGAAGAAATTACCCCCAAGAATACAAATACTATTTGCTTCATAACGATTAAATTTTTCGCTATGAATATAATTGGGGGTAAATCCATTTTCTTTAAAAAAAGTTTGTATCCCAATAGCACTTAATTCAACACCCAGTACCATATAACCTTGCTCACGTAGCCACAACATATCTCGGCTTTTTCCACAAAGGGGAACGAAGACTTCACTACCTTGACTAAGATGCAACTCCTTCCAGTATTGACATAAATATGGATTGATATCGCTCTGATGAAAACCGATTTCTTCCTGCTCCCAGCGCTCTAGCCAATAATCTTTTTCCATCTATATATACTAACAAACGTTATTGAGAAAATGTGGGGTGATCAGATAAGAAATTGACTAGGTTTCGTCAAACCTAATAAGGTTATTATAAGCTCTAGTTCTGAACGAAACAGTTAGGGATATTTTCTGGAAGCTTAGCGCCTCAACGCGCATGAAAATCAATTATAAAACTAAGAACTATAGCGGTATAAAAAGATAGACCGCAGCCTATTTAGGGCCATTAATATTGTTTTAGTACAACGTTGAATGCCACAGAACAGATACGTGTAAACATCAAACTACAATTACTACCTGTCTATATATCTCTTGATTATCTAGTATTGCTTTGTAGACATCGTTTCACCCCTATCCATCATGCTACAAATAATGAATTAGCTATATCCATGAAGCACGTTAGGCTAATATTATTACGCTGCGTTTACTGTTCTAACTCTATCATACCTTAGAATATAAGAGCTCTTTATTCAAAAACGGTCAGCGCATATGCGGAGCAGTATAGGTGGTTTCTTTGTCAAAATCATTCCAGATGTAATCAGATCTAACTAGCGGTGTAGTAGGAACCACGAACGTTACCACGTCAAAAACCCCGCTTAGTGTGCGTCCAACCGCATGCACAAGGCCAACGAAAAACCCATTTGTTATACCATAAGCAACACCGTCTCTATGGCTCGTTAAAATCATGGTCTTAGGAATCTCCACAAAACCCGTAACGATATTAGCAACACCGTTACCAAGCTTCTCACCTACTTTAGTAGGATACTCATCGCCCTCATGGGCCATTGCCACATATGGTAAGGAAAAGAATAACACTGAGATTATTAGTAGCGATTTGAACATTTTTTTCATTAGCAGCTTAACTCCTTAAAAAAGGAAATCAGATTAAAAGAGCAACATTCAGATTATTAGAAAAATCCGCACACTACAAGTAATACTTATTTAGATATTTTTATCTCATTAAAGATCTTAACTTACCACATCTTGCCTTAGTATAATTTAAACTATACTGTTATGCGACAACTCTAAGAGACTTTATGTTCCGTTTTTACTAGAATAAATTATTGGGGGCAAAGCTCTTGATCAGAAGAAAATGGTACAAAATATCTCATAATAATTTAGGCCCACTTAGACATTAAAACGAAAATTCATCACATCTCCATCTCTTACCACATATTCCTTCCCTTCCAGCCGCATCTTTCCCGCTTCCTTTGAGCCCTGTTCACCCTCATAGGCAGCAAAGTCCTCATAGGCAATAACTTCAGCACGAATAAACCCTTTCTCGAAATCAGTGTGAATCACGGCAGCAGCTTTCGGGGCGGTATCGCCCTTGTGTATGGTCCATGCGCGCACTTCCTTAATACCTGCAGTAAAATAAGTTTGCAAACCAAGTAGTTGGTAGGTGGCTCGGATTAGTCGGTCTAAGCCTGGTTCTTCTATATTAGTATCGGCTAGGAATATCTTCTTATCTTCATCTGATAACTCAGCAATTTCAGCCTCTAGTGCTGCACAAATCACTACTACCGGCGAACCCTCCTTTGAGGCATACTCTGCTACCTGTTCTAAAAGAGGATTATTAGTGAAGCCCTTCTCATCTACGTTGGCCACATAGATGATAGGTTTAGAGGTAAGCAAGCATAGAGGCTTTAGCAACTGTAACTGTTCTTTGTCGAATCCTATACTTCTAACAGGTTTTCCCTGATCAAGATGTGCTCTAGCCTTTTCTAATAATGTAACAAATTTTATTGCACCTTTATCACCACCTGATTTAGCTAGTTTATTTTCACGATGGAGTACTTTATCGATCGTGGCCAGATCGGCTAGCGCCAGCTCAGTCTGTATAGTTTCGATGTCTGAGAGAGGATCCACCTTGCCGGCAACGTGAACAACGTTGTCATCGGTGAAACAACGCACCATATTTATAATACCGTCAGTCTCACGAATGGTGGCAAGAAACTTGTTACCCAGCCCCTCCCCTTTAGATGCGCCAGCAACAAGTCCTGCAATATCCACGAACTCAACAATGGCAGGTTGAACCTTCTGTGGCTTAACAATTTCGCAAAGTATAGGTAAACGCGGGTCAGGAACCTTGACTATACCAACATTGGGTTCAATAGTACAAAAGGGATAGTTTTCCGCAGCGATACCACCCTTGGTCAGCGCATTAAACAGAGTAGACTTTCCTACATTGAGTAAGCCAACGATTCCACATTGCAGACTCATAAGTTTATTTAATTAAAAATGATAAAAGAAAAAATAAGAAGTTAAATAAGACAAATGATTTTATTTATAACTTATATATCACGCTTCACTACTCTTAG
>SPBV01000309.1 GCA_004525885.1 Nitrosomonadales bacterium | reverse complement strand
GCTTCCTTAATCGGCATCGACCAGTCTCCTGTGAAGATTAAATGGGTTTTAATGGATGGGTCTATCAATTGTGCGCCCATCGTGAATGCATTGATGTTGCGCAATACCTGTGGAATCGGTTTCGCAGCGACGAAACCAAGCTTCTTCGATTTACTCATGTAGCCTGCAATCACACCGTTTAGATACTGGCATTCTTCGATATAACCAAAAAAACTACCAGAATTCATTGGATGCTTTCCCTTGGTCCACAGGCCGCCACAATGCGCGAAGCGTACTTTCGGATATTTCTTTGCAATTTTGATGACGTGAGGGTCAAAGTAACCAAATGACGTTGGAAATATCAACGACACGTCATCTTGCCGGATCATTGCTTCCATGGATTTCTGTACCGCTACTGTCTCACCCACTTTCTCCTCGTCCACCATTTGAATGCCAGACATTTGCTTGATAGCAGAAGCTCCCACAGCATGCGACTGATTGTAACCAAAATCATCACGCGGACCTACGTAGATAAAACCAACTATTAGTTTTTTTCCAGCAGCGTGCGCAAGCTCGAATGAAAGTGTGCTAGTAAGTACAATAGCGCCTGTTGTTTTGAGAAAATTACGAAGAATAAAGTTGTTCATGCCATTACCCACTCCAGAAATAAAGAATTGTATTATCGCTACCTTTAAATTAGCTGACTGGCAAGGTATGCGCGCCAACCACCATGGAAAGAAATATCTTGTGCACCATTCAGCGCCCACTGTTCGCAAATAAAACCTTTTACGTAACGCCCGTCAGATAACTGTACTGAGCCAATACCGAGAGGTGCCGGAATTTCGGTTACAAAGCTACCAAAATTACGCTGTGGCATTTCCCACAACTCGAGTTCGATCGCACTACCACCCTCCATTACACGCTCCAGACCCGGCTTCGGTGGAATTGAGTCTGATAATGCATACAATCGGTAGTTTTTGCTTGTTGAGGTAGAAAGTAATTTTCGCGCACCACGCTCTAGTAACTGCCAGTTAAGCGGCTGACCATCTAGATGCGCCCCAACCACAGCCACTTGTACCGTTGGTTCCTCGTAAGGCAGAGGATTAGCAACCACTGAATAGTTGCCCTGATATTTTTTTCGTGTCGTATCTATACGGTCGAATTCTGCCTGCACCTCTTCACCTGCTGTGGCTAGCAAATAGTCAGAACCACATTTACTAATAAGTGTAATCCCAGCAGGCAGACCATCTGAACGCACCTTAGCTGGGATCGACAGTGCGGCTAAATCAAAAAAATTTACAAAGTTGGTGTAGTAACCAAGCTCGCTATTTCGAACAACTGGATCAGAATTGACCGCTGCAATGGTAGGAATAGTTGGTGCGGTTGGTACTACGAGAAAATCTATACCCGTCATCAAGCATTCTGCATCCCGTTTCAACTCTGCTAAACGATAACCAGCTTTAAATGTATCAACCGCATTGAATTGATCCGCTTGACTGATTATGTTACGTACAATAGGATCCATCGTCTGTGACTGCTTTTCAAAAAATGAGCCAATCGCCGCTCGCCGTTCAGCAACCCACGGGCCTTGGTACAGTAGCTTAGCCGCCTCGACAAAAGGATAAAATGGTATAGTTCTAATCTGCACGTTAGGTAAATTCTTGATTTGTGCCATAGCTTCCGAGAATGCAGTTTGCGAACACTCATCTCCACAAAACTCGAGGGTATCTGGAACAGCAACACGATAACCGTTCCGCCTCATACCAGACTGCAAGATATGTCGTGAGTATTCGTTTTTACTGTCAAATCCAGCGATTGCATGTAGCACTCGCCACGAATCCTGTACGTTCTGTGCAAAAATAGAGACACAATCTAAAGTGCGGCAGGCAGGTAACACACCCCTCGTACTAA
Organism: Nitrosomonadales bacterium; assembly: GCA_004525885.1. GTDB lineage: Bacteria > Pseudomonadota > Gammaproteobacteria > Burkholderiales > Nitrosomonadaceae > BJGV01. Next base: position 409 of record SPBV01000309.1, on the reverse strand, counting down.
CCAGACCGCGCGTCGGTTTCAACCCTACGATGCCGTTAAATCCCGCTGGTATTCGACCCGATCCGGCTGTGTCCGTACCCAACGCAAAGCTAACAAGTTGTAGTGCAACTGCCACTGCAGATCCAGAACTTGAACCTCCAGATACATAACCTGAATGATGCGCATTTCTTACCACACCATATGGTGAACGTGTTCCTACCAAGCCCGTCGCAAATTGATCAAGATTGGTTTTACCTATCAGAATGGCGCCGGCTTCCTGCAGTTTCTGTAGTACGTATGCAGAAGCTTGTGGCGTATAGGCGAAATTGGGGCACGCAGCAGTAGTCAGCATACCTTCTACATCAATATTATCCTTGACGGCAAACGGTAGTCCAAATAGCGGCATATTATTTAGCACTTGCTCACCATG
>SPBV01000177.1 GCA_004525885.1 Nitrosomonadales bacterium | reverse complement strand
TTCATGATTTATCCCTGTAGTTTGGAACGGAATCTTAATACGGGGGTTAAATAACCATACGTCAGAATTTGTATTTGCAAATACTTTAGAATCGAAAAAATCACCAATAGAATAGTCATCAAATAAGGCTGTGCGGTGATTGTCACGAAAAGAAAGATCTGCAGCTAAATTTGCGGATCCAATATTATATTTTCCTCTAAGCGTGACATATGCACCCTCTCGTGTGGTGAAGTCTCGTGGGGTTGATGTTCCCCTTCGATCATTTTGTAGTTGTGCCTCTGTTCGATTAGCAGGAAGTTCAAGCTTTTGGTCATCCAAACCAAACTTTATCATCGCACTTCCTTTATTAAATTTGTAGCGGAGATCCCCCTGCAGATTCTTTTGGTTTAGTGCATTATTGGCTCGATAGTTGTTTGTATCTAACATATTAGCGGTAAGCGCTAAACCAAAATTACTTCTAGCTGCATTTAGTGCTCCCTTAAATTCCGTGCCAGCATAACTACCGTATGAAAATCCAGCGTTACCAGATATGCGATCAGGATCAGCGGCACGAGTCACAATATTGATTACGCCACCTGTAGCACCATTGCCGTAGGTAACTGCACCACTACTACGTAGTATTTCAATACGCTTAATCGAATCAAGGGGAATCGTCGACCAGCGTATACCTACTAACTCATTTTCATTCATCCTCTGACCATCAAGTAGTACCAACGTGTTTTGATTTCCAGTTATCCCAAATCCACGTAAATCTATTTGTTGATCAGGGCCTCCATCTACATTACGTGTGTGAACGCCTGCAAATTGTTGTAACAACTCTGGTAAAGTTAATGCAGCACTATTTTTGATTTGTTCAGCGGTAATTACTGAAGTTCCGATCGGTAATTCTTTCGAATCTTGTTCGAATCGTGTTGCGGTAACAATGACTTCTTTAAGTGACCCATCAGGAGAGTCATCTGCCCATGAAAAAGCAGGAATAACTAAAACTAACCATAAAATTCTAGAGTACAGAGGCACAAGATTTCCCTACGTTAAGTGGACCCACCTTCCACCGTTCTAACTAAGTAAGGAAATTTCGTTTGGAGTTTTTCTTGAGCGTAAAGGACCGGTCAGAATATCGCCCCACGCAATATTTCCATAGACATTCAAGGCCGATATCCGGGCTCGTAAGATTTAATGTATCGCCTTCCCATGAGCTGTTATGCTTCACAGTGGCACAAATGAATACATCCGCGCTTACTTACCGTTGCGGGGGCAGCCCAGGCATTTACCTGGTTCCCGTTTAACTTGACTGAGAAAAACAGTCTAAGCACCTTAAACGTAACTGAATGCTAACATATTTAGTAAACTAGGTCTGAAACTTTGGGCTGTCGGTTCGTTATAACAGCTGCGGTTACCAGACTAACCGTGGAAATAACATTTGAAATATTCTGTTACCAGTTGACTTGGAACGGATTTCCAAATTATAGTTCGTTGATGGAAGCAGAACTCAAATCGCTGGAAGAAAAAATTAATCAATTTGTGCAGTTGTGCCACCGTCAGCGTACGGAAAATATTCAGCTGCGCCAGCAATTAGCTGGGGCTACCAGTGAAAATAAACGTTTGTCTGAAAAAATAAACACTGCGACCAGTCGTTTGGAATCCCTTCTGACCCAACTTCCTGGTAACAAATAATGACTGCCAGTAAAGCTGTGGATGTTGCCATTATGGGGAGTGAATTTCGAGTTACTTGCCCTGATGAGGAGCGCGAGGAACTACTCCAAGCAGTGACGTATCTTGATAAGAAAATGTGTGAAATTAGGGATAATGGGAAAGTGGTTGGCGCTGAGCGTATTGCTATTATGGCGGCTCTTAATATAGCCCATGAACTCCTCGCTACGCGAATCAGGGGTAGTTTTGACATGGGAGAATTTAAGCGTAGAATTGGTCATATGCGGACGGTGCTTGATACAGCGGCACCGGAACAGGACAAATTATTTTAGTTTAAATGTGGAATGAATAAGAGTTGTCCCCTGTGGTGTTAGTTTAGGTATATATTCTTTGAACCAATATAAGAGACCGGTTGTGAACCAACGTGATGCTGTTGTGCGCTCCCTAGATGAAAGCGCCTGATGCATCCGGAAAACGACCACTTTGAACCTTAAGGTTCAAGATAGCGACCTGACGGCATTTACGGGGGACTTTAATTTTTGATTAAAAAGAGCGGCTATGCCGCTTTTTTTAACACGACAAGCTGAGTATAGCTGACCATTATTCTCTAAATATGCGTTACTGGTTGATGAAATCTGAGCCCTCAGATGTAAGTATTGACGATCTTGCAAAGAGGGTCAATAAAACTATAGCGTGGTATGGTGTACGCAATTATCAGGCGCGGAATTTTATGCGTGATCAAATGTGTATTGGTGATCAAGTTTTTTTCTATCATTCGAGTTGCAAACAGCCTGGCATCGTAGGAATCGCTGAGGTTTGTAAACTCTCATATCCTGATACAACCCAGTTTGATTCAGATAGCAAATACTTTGATCCGAAGGCTACTTCAGAGCGCCCACGTTGGTTTAATGTAGATGTAAGGTTTATCAGTAAAACCAGGTTGATTAGTATTAAGGAACTGAGAAGCAATCTTGATCTGAAAGGGATGCCTATTTTACAGAAAGGCAATCGCTTATCCATAACACCTGTAGATCCAGTTGAGTGGAAATGTATCATTGGGATTATGTAATGGCCAGTTTCATGGTTGAAGTTTTATGAGCTAATCAGATTAGAAAAATGCTAAAACTGAACATCAATCTTAGTAAAACATAACGTGGAATGGTGGTTGGGTTATCTGTGCCTAGGTGCAGTCGTGGGCTTCTTCGCCGGGCTACTTGGTATTGGCGGTGGGCTGATTATGGTGCCAGTGCTAAGTTTTATTTTCAACGCGCAAGACTTTCCCTCTGATCGCATTTTGCATCTCGCTCTTGGTACTTCCATGGCGGCGATAATTTTTACCTCTATCTCTAGTTTACGCACCCATCATATATATGGAGCAGTAAATTGGAATATAGTAAAATATATTACGCCAGGTATCATCTTTGGCACACTTTGTGGGGCAACTCTTGTAAACAGCCTTTCCAGCCGATTCTTGAGTATTACTATTATCATATTTATTTATTACGCTGCTACTCAAATATTGATAAATAACACCCCTAAACCGAGTCGGCAGCTTCCAGGTAAGGTTGGGATGTTTACGGTAGGTTGCCTTATCGGCGGGGTTTCCAGTTTAGTAGCTATTGGTGGAGGGTTATTAACTGTACCATTCCTTTCCGCGTGTAATGTAAGATTGCAACATGCTATCGGTACTGCTGCCGCAGTTGGTTTTCCTATCGCAATTGCAGGAACAATTGGCTATATTGCTAACGGCGCTTTGCAACCCCAGTTGCTCCCAGAATATAGTCTGGGTTACGTTTATTTGCCGGCACTAGGAGGGATAGTTATAGTCAGCGCGATAACTTCGTCTATAGGTGCAAAATTTACTCATATTATACAAACTGCAACTCTTAGGAAGGTCTTTGTGATGTTACTTTATGTGCTAGGGACTAAAATGTTGGTGGGACTTTTCTAAAAAAACTTATATATCTGTTAATAGCTTTAAGACTTCCTGATATTTATCTGAAGTCTTGGTAATGATATTTGTAGGTAATGTAGGAGCAGGTGCTTTTTTGTTCCAATTTTGCGTTTCTAACCAGTCGCGAACAAATTGCTTGTCGTAACTTGGTGGGTTCTTCCCTGGCACGTACTTGTCGGCTGGCCAGAATCTGGACTAATCAGGGGTGAGCGCCTCATCAATGAGATAAAGTTTGCCAGTATGGTCTTGACCGAATTCAAATTTTGTGTCGGCAATAATAATACCTTTAGTTGCAGCATAATCTGCCGCCTCAGTGTAAAGAGCGATTGCTTTGTCACGTACTTGTATTGCTAATTCGTTACCCAAAAGTTTTTCTGCTTCTAGAAATGATATGTTCTCATCATGTGCACCCATCTCCGCTTTAGTTGAGGGCGTGAAAATCGC
>SPBV01000183.1 GCA_004525885.1 Nitrosomonadales bacterium | reverse complement strand
GGTATTTTTAGTCTGGCTTTCATCCCGATCTATGTCAAGCTCATGGGGGTGGAAGTATATGGCCTAATAGGTATTTTTATGTCTTTAAGTGCCATGCTTGCTTTATTAGACATGGGGCTTAGTGCAACCATGAGCCGTGAATTGTCAAGATTATCGGTTGTAGAAGATTCTGCACAGGAGTCACGGAATCTGGCTCGAACTTTTGAAGGAATTTATTGGGGAATTGGTATTATTTTAGGGGTAGTTGTTGTCTTGTTGGCTCCTCTAATTACCAAATATTGGGTTAATTCAACCAGCATTAGTAGTGAGACAGTTGAGAAAGCATTAATTATAATGGGGGTATTGCTGGCCTCTCAGTGGCCCAGTGCAATTTATACTGGTGGGTTAAGAGGGCTCCAACGACAGGTTGCGCTTAACGTAATTCAAATCATATCTGTTACGGTAAAGCATGTTGGTGCTGTAATCGTATTGTTATTTATCTCTCCTTCGATATTGTCATTCTTTCTTTGGCAGACTTTTGTTGCCCTGCTTACAACGTTTGTTCTGGCTAAATGGTTGTGGAAATCACTGTCTAAATCAGGTGAGCGGAGTAAATTTGATAAAGGATTGCTAGTCAAGAACTGGAGATTTGCATCAGGAATGATGGGTATTTCGTTGGTGACTATAATTTTGACACAGCTTGACAAGCTAATTCTTAGCAAAATGCTTACACTGGAAACGTTCGGTTACTACATGTTGGCATTCAGTGTGGCGAGTGCACTACATGGTTTGGTATCTCCCATTATGACTGCACTCTTTCCTAGGTTTACTCAGCTTGTTTCATCAGCAGAGGAAACTGATCTCATCATACTTTATCATAAAGGTTGTCAGCTTCTTTCGGTCTTGGTGCTGCCAGCAGCTATAACTGTTGCTATTTTTTCTAAAGACATTCTTGCAATTTGGCTAGAAGATACACTGGTTGTACAAAATACATACCAAATATTGACTTTATTGATGATTGGTACGGCTCTTAATGCCATTATGACGCCACCTTATATATTACAGCTTGCACATGGATGGACAAAATTAGCATTTTATAAAAATATTATTGCTGTGATTTGTATCATCCCATTAATGGTATGGTTGGTGGACATGTTCCAGGGAGTAGGTGCAGCCTGGGCATGGATCACGCTTAATCTGGGATATTTAATTTTTGAAATTCCTTTTATGCACCGTAGGATACTAAAGTCTGAAATGTGGAAATGGTATTCAACTGATTCAGTCTTTCCAATGGTATTAGACTCTATCATTGGCTATATTTCATACATAACTATGCCAAATAATTTGCCTGTGTATTTGAGTTTTGCTTGGGCTGTTGTTACCTATTTAATAGGCGCAATTTCACTTATGTTGATTCTTCCGTTTCCACGAGAGAGAATTCTATTTTTTGGAAAATTAGCTTCTGAGAAGATTGCACGCAAGTAAGTAGTAAGTAAATTGAGTAAATCTATAGGGTAAATAGGATCGAATATAAATGAGTGGAATATTGAAGACAATATCTGCGTTAGGTAAAAATTGGCTTATTTTTGAAATTATGTACAGAATAACTTTTAACAGGATTGCATGAAAACATTCTGTCCCCTTTGTAAACACAAGTCTTCTCTTTATTTCCAGAGCAAGGATTACAATCGGAACATTACTCAAGAAATTTTCAATCATTAGCGTTGCTCTCAGTGCGAATTAATTTTTATCATGCCAGTTCCCACTAATCTGGCTGGCTACTATCCAGAGTCATATCATTTTGTACCAAAATCTTCAGAGTATTTGGAAGAAGGTTCTAAGCCTGAGAATTACAAAATAGAGATTGTGAAAGAATTCGTTAATCATGGGAGATTACTTGAAATTGGGCCAGCATATGGCAGTTTCACGTACCTTGCAAAGAAAGCAGGATTTGAAGTTGATGCCATAGAAATGAATACACGATGCTGCGAATTTTTAAACAAGGTCGTCGGTGTGAACGCTATTAACAGCGACGATCCTATTGCGGCACTTGGACAATCGGATCCATATGACGTGATTGCACTTTGGCATGTAATTGAACATTTGCCTGATCCGTGGCCGACACTAGACACTATTTGTGCGAACCTCAAGCCAGGTGGAATTGTGGTGCTAGCCAGTCCTAACCCTGGTTCTTTTCAATTTAACATCATGGGTTGTCGTTGGCCTCACGTTGATGCGCCGCGCCATTTAATGCTGATCCCCATGAAGCTTCTTGCAGAGAAATTAGAGTCCTTAGGAATGAAGGCGGAGCTAATTACAACAACTGATCAAGGAAGCGTTGGCTGGAATACTTTCGGATGGAAATTCTTCTTCGCTAATTTATCCTCACAACTTTACATTAAAAAAGTATTAAGTCTGACAGGGCAGTTAGTTAGCCTATTATTTAGTCCAATTGAAAAAATAGAGGGGAAGGGAAGTGCCTATACTATGGTCTTTAGAAAGGATTATAAATGAAATTTTCTGTCCTTTTGCCGACTCGAAATCGTCTTGATTTACTTTCTTATGCTATTGAAACTGTTCGAAGACAGGATTACTCTGATTGGGAAATTATTGTTTCTGATAACGCTTCTGAAGAAGATATTGCAGGTTATGTAAGATCGATAAATGATTTGAGAATTAAATACTATCGCACTGAAAAATTAGTTACTGTTACCGATAATTGGAATAACGCGCTTACTAAAAGCAATGGTGATTATGTAATTATGTTGGGAGATGATGATTGCCTGATGCAAGGTTATTTTTCAACACTGAAAAAAATAATTGAAGAATATAATGACCCAGAATTAATTTACACTAGTGCTTTTGTCTATGCCTATCCTGGAGTTATGCCAGGCTTTCCTGAAGGATATCTCCGTTCATACATAAGTAGCCAAATCTTTCGATCTGCACAGAAACCGTTCTGGCTGGAGAAATCTGAATCCATGGCATTAGTCAACCATTCTGTTAATTTTAGGATATGTTTTGATTACAACATGCAGTTTTCTTTGGTTAGCAGAAAGTTCATACAGAGACTAGAGGAATACGGTCCATTTTATCAGTCCCCGTATCCTGATTACTATGCTTCGAATGCAGCTATGCTTAAGGCAGAAAATATTCTTATCGTTCCGCAACCCCTTGTAACCATAGGAATTAGCCCAAAATCATTTGGTTTTTATTACTTTAATGATCTGGAGAGCAAGGGAAATGAGTTCCTAAAAAATATTCCAGATCCTGATATGGTGATTCGCCTACAGCAAGTGATACTTCCGGGCACAGATATGAATACTTCATGGCTGTTATCCATGGAGACACTTAGACAGAATTTTGCAAAGGATGGAATTGTAAAAGTGAATTATGATCGTTATCGTCTTCTTCAAATTTGTGCTGTGTATGCGAGGAGCTTATCGGGGAAATACAATGCCAAAGAAGACTTGCAGAATTTAAAACGAAAAATAAATTTACGCGAATGGATTTTTTATGGCATACCATTATGTATTTTAACAACAATTTCCGTAATTTTTGTACCTAAGCGCTACTATGCGGCTATATCAAGGCAAATAACCCGTTTAACAGGTTCTCATCCAAAGTGCTCTGCCAACAAGAAACTCTCCATGATTCAAGGAGACTTTAATACAATTATTGATGTTTTTGAGAAAGCCAAACCAGTATTCGTTTCTGTTAAGAAACAGGAAGTATCTGATGTCCACACCTAAAATGCCAAAAGTAAGCATTTGTATTCCTACATTTAACAGTGAAAATTATTTACGTCAGGCTATAGAGTCAGCTCTTAGTCAGAATGACCAGGACTTTGAAATTGTAATTGTAGATAATTGTTCTACAGACCACACGGGTAAACTAGTTGAAGACTTACAGAAGAGAAACGATGGGCGTGTCCATTTTTATAAAAATGATCACAATATTGGGCTTGCGGGAAATTTTAACGAATGTCTCAAATATGCGCAGGGAGAATATATTAAAT
>SPBV01000160.1 GCA_004525885.1 Nitrosomonadales bacterium | reverse complement strand
TGTCGGTACACTCACAAAGGAAACTTAATGCAGTAGCTCGTCAGTTAAATGAACGACCCAGGGAAACGTTATATTTTGAAACACCGGCAGAACGTTTTAACGCATGTGTTGCATTGACCGGTTGAAGTGGCAGCACAAAGCGGACATTTGATTTTAATTTGTCTGAATTAAATTGGGTCTGGAGGTCTGGCAGGATTTGTGGTTATTAATAACTAAATGCTACTTCCAGAAGGAAGGTGCGCTGTGGGTAAGGATGGAATACATATGCCTGCATGTCGTTCAAATTGGTAATGCCAAATGAGTAGCGACTTTTAATACCTGACTCAAACTGGTATCGATAGTTTGTCTTGAAATCAAGAAAGAAGAAATCACTCTGGGCACCAAATACATGTTGTTTTCCGACATCTCCGTTATCAAGATCATTAAATGAATCTGAGGTATACCGGCCACCTAGCGATAGATCCCAAGCTGGCGTGGCATGGTAGGTGGTAAAGAAATTTAATCTATAGTGGGGGAGGCGAATAATCTGTTTTCCAGAAAGATTGACCGCATTTGCTGTTCCAGTAGGATCTACGTAATTCACGATTGGACCATTCTCTACTTGTGCATTCATCCAAGTAAAATTAAGCATGTAGTCAAATTTTGATCCCAGAATTCGTCTCTGGTCGAAGATCAGCTCAACGCCCGTAGTACTCGTCGTTCCAATATTCTGGAATGCTCGCTGTGAAAGAATCCCCGCAACTGTTTGCACAGATTGAATAGCATCCTTGATGTCATCACGGAATACATTTACACGGACGTAACCTTTAGGGATCTCATATTCAATCATAAAATTGTGATGTAAGCCATTCTCAGGTTTGAGTAGTGCATTGGCTGTGGTGATTGAGGTAGGAGATGCGAGAGACTGATACAACTCGGAGATTACAGGAAATCGATGGGTTCGGCCGAACGAGTATCGAAATTTCCAGCGACCGGGCTCATAGCCAAGTGAAACCTTAGGTGTCGTTGGCGATAAATGCCGATCTGGTACGGCAACGCCACTCACCATGCCATCTGTAGCTGACCAAAATTCTTGGCGTATCCCTGTAGTAATATCCCATTTGGGTAGGAAACGAAACGTAGTTTGTGCAAAGAATGCATGCGTCGAGGTCTGACCCTGATTAGCGCTGTTAAGTTGCTCCGGGCCGCGGATCATACTACCGTAATCACTCAGGGAATACTGCTTAAATTTCAATTTGTACTGATCAAAGTGGTATCCACCTAAAAACCCTAATTTTCCATAGCCAAATAGCGCTGGGGTACTTAGCTTAAGGTCATGATTGAACCAATCGAATTGCTTAAAATCCTGAATTTGCCCTGTATTAAGATTTGCCGGATCGCTCGGGTTAAAAAAAGAGGTAGCTCGAGTATCTTTGAGGACATTGAAATGACTGGTTGTCGTATCAATAAACCAGTTATTGGTAAGAGCGCCATGAAGGTTCAAACCAAGTTGTAGTGTTTGACGCACATCTTCATTGATTCCAAAGCCTCTTTGTGCGACATCAAAGGTGGTGCCATCAGGAGTAACAGCATTTGGCAGCGCTCCCCCACCAAAAAACGGTTGTCCTGTCGCTATACTAGTTAAATAGTTTCTTGGTTTATTTGACTTACGGGTACGATTCTCATAGGCTGCTGTAAAAATAGCCTGAAGACCTGGGGTGAGGTCATAGCCCAGTTTGAATTTCGTTAGGTCGGTTACGACTTTTTCTGGCCCTGTATCGCCATAGACGATGCTAGGTGTACCGCGTGCGTCGATCTCTCTAATTCCTCCAGTAACTGGGGCAGGTGTTCCTCCCGGACTATTTAGCCCAGTATTGTCAATAAAATAGGACATAGGATGACTCTGTGCCTCTAAACGGTTATAGGCCGCAAATACCGATAATTTGTCGAAAAACCGGTTGCCATAGGAAACGTATTGACGATCTCCTATAAATGTTCCCTTGTCTGGCCCATAGTTTTTATAGGGTTGAATGAATAGACTGCTTTCAACATAGAATTCCTGTTTTCGCGGCATGCGTGTTTTAAGATTTATTACGCCTCCAATCGAATTACTGCTGTATTCTGCTGAGAATGGTCCATACACTACATCTACAACATCAATTTCATTTGGCCCAACCAATGACCAGCGTGGGGCTCCATTGAATGTAGACTGTAAATGGTTGTGAATTGGCAAACCATCGGCAAAAACCATGTTACGTGCAGTTGAGAACATATCTGCACCTCGAATACCTAAGACACCATTGGGGTCACCAACGTAACGCTGACGAATCTGTAAACTAGGTTGAAATTTGAGTACTTCCTCAGTGGTTTGTGCATTCTGAAGTTCGACCTGCTCTCTTTTTATGCGAGTAGAGGGTGAAGTGAAATGTGAGTCCTTCTCAATTTCTTCAGTAACGACCATTTCCTTAAATACGGTTTTGACCTTATCCTTTACCTCTGGCTTTTTTTTATTCGTATTGTCGTCCGTTATCTTACTTGTAATTTCTTCGTGACCAGTCTCAGGTTTTTCCTGTGTATAACCTTTCGATTGGTCAGAATCGTCTGCCGCCCAAGCAACAGGGATACCTGAAATGCACACCAAAGCAATTATGATAAGTTCGATTTTTAAATCTGATTTTAGGTTCATTTTTTAATACAACCATTTTTTCTAATAAGTATGACTGGCAAAAAACATTCAAAGGAGTACTGCATTCTTCTTTTATCTTTGAAAGAAGATTCTGTAATTACTTTAAATTATTGATATTTAATTCAGAAAACTGATGAAATAAATAATGCGTTAACGCATCGCAATGTTCTTTAACTTTGAATCTTCATTAACCGGTAGAACGCGCAAACCTTCTACCGTGGTATTCCATATCACCAACATTTGTTCCCTATTTACCTTTGGAACGGGGTAATCTGCCGCCCCGTTAGTTACCGCTAAACGCTGCGGCTCGCTCCATGTCATACCACCATCATTCGAATACATTATCTGTGCAGAAATGGTACTTTTATCAAGTTCGCGCCAAGTGAGAAGAACTGTGTTGCCAGATGCCGACACGGATGGATGACTTGCCTGAGCTTCGGAATTACCAATAGCCAAGGGTGAAGACTCCTCTTTACCTTTGATATTCTTGTAGAATAAGCCTTGACGAGTCTTGCCATTGGTAAACCAGACTAAATGCAATCGGTTGTGGCTATCCACTGCCATGTCACCTCCGTGATGTGGGCAAGCATCAACCTGCCATTCATCATCCGTGACACGACGTATTCCGCCTTTATCCAAATTAGCGATGGCAAAATCACGAGTGTTAGTATTAAAAATATTGCGCCAAAACGCCACAGGGCCATCTGTTGTCCAGGCAAGAGATATTCGGCAACATTCACAAACATGCTCCTGAAGCACGTGATTTGCAGAAAAAGTTTCGCCATTGTCGGTAGATTGCGCGCTAGATAACGAGATCCCTGAATATTCGTCACCTTTTTCTTTAGCTTCTTCTCGATCGCGCGCATCTAACCAAGCCACTACCACCCTGCCCGCATCATCAATTGCTAACGAATCAAAACGATGGCTAGTGATCCGTCCATCATCATTTAGCGTGATTGGCTTGGAAAAAGTTTTGCCAGAATCTGTAGAACGAGAGAATCGAATATTTCCAGAATATTTCTGTGGAAGTGACTGCGTCCAGGTTAGGAATACTGTGCCATCATGAGCAACTGCAATCTTGGGGCGATTCTCTCCATCAGCAGAAATATTCTCTGGCTCAGGCGTAACTACAACCGGTCTTGAGAAACTCCTTCCTTTATCTCTCGATCGAGAAACCAGCAGATGCCGATTCTCTACTTTAGCTAACCATAATTGCCCGCTGATATCGTACGTTACACCCACAGCCAATGTTGACTTGAACCGCATCGTTTTTGAGCTGTGATTTTTCTCTGTAGCTGTAGTTTCTTCTAGCAAGGCCGATTTCTTTTGAAGTCTCTCAGTAATTTGTTCATTAACCTGCACGGCAATAGTGATAACCACAAACAATAACAATACAGGCACAATGAAACGAATCCAGTACATATACACACCTTATCGTAACTAAATGCTGGATTATAAAGAGGACTTAATATTGAAGGAATGTGGCAAATTGTCGCACGGCGATTTGTCGCGCCAGTTAATAGGTATGCGTGTATTTATTTAACGGGGCGCTACTTCCTCAAACAAATAGGTAGTAGAAGCATTAAAAGATCGAGCAGCTAACGTTTGGATAGTTAGGGCCAGCCTATTTGGTATGATATGTACTTGAATATCAGCTTTGTGCCAAAAGCAAGTATCCACTAATTTTCTTTCTAGAAATTTTTTTGCGAAAATTGAGGAAAGGAAAGAGTGGTAGGTAC
>SPBV01000156.1 GCA_004525885.1 Nitrosomonadales bacterium | reverse complement strand
GTATTAAGAGGGTAGATTACAAAGACGTCGAGATATTGAAAGATTTCATTAATGAAAATGCTAGGATCACCCCTGCCCGTATTACTGGTACAAAATCACATTTTCAGCGTCAACTAGGTGTTGCTGTTGAGCGAGCAAGATTTCTTGCCCTATTACCATATACCGATTTACACTGAGGGGAGAAGGCATGCAAGTTATTCTGATGGAAAAAGTTGTTAGCCTTGGTCAGCTTGGCGATGTGGTGAATGTAAAAAATGGTTATGCTCGGAATTTCCTGATTCCTCAGGGTAAAGCAAAACGGGCAACAGATATTGCTATTGCAGAGTTTGAAGCTAAATCCGCTGAATTAAAAAAGGCTCAAGCGGAGGTATTAGCTGATGCCCAGGCTTACGCGGCTAAATTTGATAGTTTAATGGTGCAAATTACCCAAAAAGCAGGAGTTGACGGTAAGCTATTTGGATCAATTACTAATGCTGATATTGTAGATGCTCTTAAGACCCAGGGTTTTGAGATAGATAAAGCCATGGTTCGTATGCCCGAAGGACCCTTAAAACAGGTAGGAGACCATCCGCTAACTATTGTTTTGCATAGTGATGTATTGGTGCGTATCACTGTATCAGTGTTGGGTGAAGCTACTATCTAAACTCGAATTATTGTCAAATTAATAAAAAGGGCTGGAGACAGCCCTTTTTATTTCTCCTTGTAGTGGCTAGTGGTAGAATTGCTTTTCTCTCAGCTTACTAACCTGTTCCAATTTTATGGCCCAAATCCTAACAACCGTAACCGGTGATCAATCAGCTGAGTTTTATAAGACTCCGCCACATTCGCTTGAAGCTGAGCAGTCGGTATTGGGTGGGCTGCTGTTAGACAATGAAGCTTGGGATAAAGTGGCTGATATTATTAATGAGGAAGATTTTTATCGGTTGGACCATCGCCTTATTTATCGCCATATTTGTAAGCTGATTGAACATAACAAACCGGCAGATGTGGTGACTGTCGCTGAGTCACTTGAAATCTCCGCTGAACTGCAAAATGCTGGGGGGCTGACCTACGTCGGTATGATGGCACAGAATACACCATCTGCAGCAAATATTCGTCGTTATGCAGAGATTGTGCGTGAGCGTTCGGTGATGCGTAAACTTGCCAAGGTTGGAGTGGAGATCTCTGATTCTTCATATAACCCTGCTGGGCGTTCTGCTGCTAATTTGCTGGATGAGGCTGAAACCAAGGTATTTGAAATTGCTGAAGCAGGTGCACGTGGGAAACAGGGTTTTAGAGACATCCAGCCACTCCTTAAGGAAGTAGTTGAACGTATAGAAATACTCTACAATCAAGAAAATCCAAATGATGTAACGGGTATTGCTAGTGGGTTTCGTGATCTCGATCAGAAGACATCTGGTTTTCAACCAGGAGATTTAATCATTGTGGCTGGCAGACCATCCATGGGTAAGACGGCTTTTTCACTCAATGTTGCCGAGCATGTGGCGCTTGTGCTAAAGAAACCAGTGGCGGTGTTTAGTATGGAAATGGGAGGCGCACAGTTAGCGATGCGGATGTTGGGTTCGGTGGGTCAACTGGACCAGCACAAAGTACGTACCGGGCGTTTGCAGGATGAAGATTGGTCTAAACTTACACATGCCCTTGGTAAGTTAAATGACGCGCCATTATTTATTGACGAAAGTGCAGCATTAAATGCTTTGGAGTTAAGGGCACGGGCACGCCGATTACATCGTCAACATAATGATCTTGGATTAATCGTGGTAGATTATTTGCAATTAATGTCTGCCAGTAGTCAAGGCGAGAATCGCGCTACTGAAATCTCAGAAATTTCACGTTCTTTAAAGGCGCTGGCAAAAGAACTACAAGTTCCGGTAGTAGCATTATCGCAATTGAATCGTAGTTTGGAGCAACGCCCGAACCCACATAAGCGTCCAGTGATGTCAGATTTACGTGAATCCGGCGCCATTGAACAAGATGCTGATTTGATCCTGTTCATCTACCGCGATGAGGTTTACAACCCTGAAACACAAGATAAAGGGGTCGCCGAGATTATTATTGGGAAGCAGCGTAATGGTCCTATAGGAAAAATTAATCTTACCTTCTTAGGTCAATACACAAAGTTTGAAAATTATGCATCTCCCTCATATTGATGGAATTGAATCTTTACAATACTTCCGTAGCATAATAATCTGCTAATCTTGATCGTTCATCACGCTGAAGCGTTACATGCCCACTGTGATCCCATCCTTTAAAGCATCTACATAACAGAGACTAGGCTCGAACTTCCCTCAGTCAAATAAGGAGTATCTATTTGCGTGATATTTCCTAAGCTCGCTACTTTTGTAGCAGGACCGGCACGTGTGATAAGTGTTTGCATAAGGCCAGCAGCAAGAGTTAGAAACGTTTTTCCAGTTCCTGCCTGTCCAAGAATCGTCACAAGGTTCACCTCTAGGTTCATAAGAAGATTTAGTGCAAAATTTTGCTCGCGGTTACGTGCGACGGCTCCCCGCACATTATTTTTTAGATTGATGAGCTCTTTAGGTGTCTGCAAAATTGCTGTTTTACCACTATGCTTCTTTACCTGTACGTAAAATAGTTTTTTATGTTCAAAATATACAAACTGATTAACTGGAAAATTGATATATACGTGGATCACGTATCCGGTAAAAAGTAGGACCAGATTGTTGCCAGGATTTTATTTTTTTACTATATTTACACAAATAATACGTAGAATTTTCATCAGAAATAACGTGGCGATAAGGCATAAATGGTTGACAATTAGAGAAGACTTTGCCGAGCCAAGTATTACTGATTATTAGAAAATATATTAAATTTTTCCACGAATTGCATCAGCCCAGCAGTTAGGTGTTTCAAACAAACGGACCTGTTCTAGCCTGAGGTAGTTTTCATAATTATCTTTATAGGCATTATCAAGTATGTAAAATGCGGTTAGTGCTAGATTTTCTGCTGTGGGCGGTGTGTCAAGAATTATCGTTTTGTGGTCCTTAATGGATTGTAGGAATTGTAGTACCTGTATATCACCTGAATACACTAGAAAAGCATGGTCCCACTTGTCCACAAGTACATCTTTTGCAATACGCTTTACTTCTGAATAATCCATTACCATGCCTTGATTAGCCATGCCTTCATCAGTGATAATGTTACCAGATAAGGTAATTTCAATAGCATAGCGGTGGCCATGTAGATGGCGACAATGACTATTGTGGGATGGGATACGGTGGCCGGCGTCGAATTCTAATTTACTGGAGATTAACATAAGCAAGATTGTAACATTGCAGGGGTCTTCTAAACTATTGAATGTCACCGACCACAGTCGTGACAATGTTGGGTTAACCTACATTTATCCGGTGGTGTCGCGCCGTGCTGGAGGCGTATCAATTGGAATCAACCTTAATCCTAATAGTGCCTGCAATTGGCGCTGTATTTATTGTCAGGTACCAGAGCTCAAACGCGGAGCAGCGCCAACGATTGATTTAATTAAACTTGAAAAGGAGCTATACGTTTTTTTACAGGAAATATTATATGGCTCTTTCATGCAGGAGCAGATAACACCAAGTGCAAGACGCATTATAGATATTGCATTATCTGGAAATGGTGAACCCACCAGCGCCAAGGAATTTGAGCAGGTGATAGACATAATTGGGAAAGTTAAGCATGACTTTGATTCACTTAAAGAGCTCAAGGTTGTATTGATTACAAACGGGAGCCTAATTGATCGATCTAATGTGAAGGCAGGGTTGCGGAGTTTAGCAGAGCTTAAAGGTGAGATCTGGTTCAAACTTGATAGTGTCACACGTGAAGGGAGACAACAAATTAACAATACACGTATGAGTTCTAGACAAGTTCATAATAATCTAAAATTATCTACATCGTTATGCCAAACTTGGATTCAAACTTGTGTATTTAAAACTGATGGCGATCATCCTACTCAAGTAGAAACTAAGGCCTATCTAAAATTTATTGAGGAATTATTGCAGGAGGGCGCTCTATTGAAAGGAGTTTTGTTATATGGACTTGCGCGTTCTTCAATGCAGCCTGAGGCGCCACGACTTACAAAAGTTACTCAAGGATGGATTGAGTCCTTTGGTAGAAAAATTCATTCTCTTGGTCTTCCCGTTAAGATTAATATGTAATGAATTTATCTTTGTATTACCGAATTTAATTTAAGTAAACACAGGAAGTGAATTTTTAGTTCTAGTAGATGTCGAGACAAAATTACTTTAATTCGGCCGTTTTCTTTGGGTTTTTATACAAATCTGGATTTATTATTTTAAACAATCCAGCTACAATTAGATCATTTTTTCGGATTTTAGATAGATCGACTCTTTCGATGTATACTAGTTCTCTTGTCAGTTTTGGGCATGTTCCGTCCACTCTCATAACGTGCCCCACCGCTTTGAATCACGCCGACCTTATTCCAGAAATCCTACTAGATGAGGTTTAGTTTGCGGAGAGTTTCACTGAGGTCATATATTTAATCAAAGAGTTTTATAACTTAGGTTCTCTACGGTCTCTATTT
>SPBV01000118.1 GCA_004525885.1 Nitrosomonadales bacterium | reverse complement strand
TTCCTCCTATACCATTTAAATATGTATAACGACTTTCAAAATCTTCGTGCCAACTAATAGATCTCGATCCTATTTTAGCCGACTATCAACCACCGCAGATTAGCCGACAAAAGCGCCTCAAGTCAAGCAATTTGTTGGGCACGCATGCTAAAACTAAACCCTTGCAAGGGCGCCCCATTGTTAAATTCATCTTTTTTAAAAAAATAACTTCTAAAACCTCTGTTTGATAAAAAGCAGGTGTTGTGTTCTTCGTGGCCTTGCCCCCTAAATAGAGTGTTTTTTACCTTTCTATTTGTGGTGTTTTCCCGTGAGCAGGTTTAGCAAAATGTCACAAAACCAGGCTTCGTAAAACTATTTACGCAGCCTGGATAATATTTCGTCTAGCTGCTCTAAATTACTATAATGAATGACCACATTCCCCGAGTTTTTCTTGCCGGGTTTGATGATTGTTTGCGTCCCAAGTTTATCTGAAATTTCTTCCTGCAAACGAAGCAAGTCACGATCGTGTTTAGAATGTTTTTTAGTTGATGGGCGCTCAATTCGATACACCAATATTTCAGTTTCACGTACAGAAAGTTGTTTGTGCGCCACCAAATTTGCGATTTCAATTTGCTTAGCCGAAGGAAGCGCAAGCAAGGCGCGACCATGACCCATGTCGAGCTTTCCTTGCATTATCAATTCTTGTACCGCCACAGGTAGATTGAGCAAGCGCAATAAATTGGAGATAGTGCTGCGCGAACTACCCACTGCCTGGCCCGCCACTTGATGAGTCATACCAAATTCTTTGATAAGACGCTGAATTCCCAAGGCAATTTCTAATGGATTTAAATCTTCTCGCTGAATATTCTCAATCAACGACATGGCCAATGCTGCCTCATCCGCCACTTCTCGAATCAGTGCAGGCACCTCCAAAAGCCCGGCCATTTGTGCCGCTCGCCAACGCCGCTCGCCTGCAATAATTTCATACCGACCGTCGGATACCTGTCGCACTAGCACTGGCTGCATCACCCCACGCGTCTTGATAGATTCGGCAAGCTCCGCTAAAGACTCTTTATCCATACTAGTCCGTGGCTGGTATTTTCCTGGTTGTAAAAAGGATGTTTTCAAGTTCTGTAACACCTCTCCAGCTACGCCAGTTGTGCCGCCCCCGCCTAGCAGCGCGTCCAACCCTCTTCCTAGTCCCTTTTGTTTCGCCATTTTTTGTCTCGCTTCTTACTTATGCTTTGTAACTATGATTTGACCTGTTCTCAAACACGCCCTTAAATAGGCGCCACATTAACGGAATGCCTGTTAAGAATTTCTCCTGCCAACGCAAGATATGCCTGCGTACCTTTAGATAATTTATCGTGATACAACCCTGGTTTACCAAAACTAGGCGCCTCTGCTAGTCGCACATTGCGTGGAATTACTGTACGGTAAACTTTAGCGCCAAAATGATCCCTCAGTTGATCCGACACCTGCTGTGTTAAGGTGCTTCTCGGGTCAAACATTGTGCGCAACAAACCCTCGATCTCTAGCACTGGATTGAGATTGGCGCGTACTCTTTTTATAGTGTTAACTAAGTCGCTTAACCCCTCTAGTGCGTAGTATTCGCATTGCATTGGGATCATCACAGCATGTGCTGCGCACAGACCATTGAGCGTAAGCAAATTAAGCGCTGGTGGACAATCCATAAGGATAAAATCATATTCATTTTTTATTTTTTCCAGCGAATCTTTCAATCGCATTTCACGCCTAGGTAACCCTACCAGTTCTATCTCAGCGCCCGCTAAATCACGATTAGCAGGAATCAAATCATAGCCTCCGCTAGTCGAGGTTATGCGAATATCCTTAATGGGCCGGTTAGTCACTAACGCATGGTAAACTGTACGCTGCAATGTGCGTTTGTCTACACCGCTACCCATGGTAGCGTTACCCTGCGGATCCAGATCAACTAACAACACCTTGCGCTTTGCGGCCACAAGACTTGCGGCTAGATTTACACTTGTGGTGGTTTTTCCTACGCCACCTTTCTGGTTTGTTATTGCTAAAATTTTTGCCACTCAGCCCTCTCCCAAATTGCTGCTGTCGCACCTATAAAATTCAGCTCATAAAGTGCGGCAAAAACTACGCTCGTTTAATAAGCACCAAATGTCGTTTTGCTGCAAGCCCTGGAACCACAATAGGAAGCACTTTGTCTATAACAAATTGTTCCGGAAATTGCGCCAAGTCTTCTTGAGGACTGGCACCCTTCATCGCTACTATCACGCCCTTTCCATCTCCTTCTCTACAGAGATGCCCCGCCAGCCTGACAAAAACAACCAAGCTTGAGAAAGCCCGAGAAATAACTGTGTTGAATTTTTCCGTCGGATGAAAATTTTCAACTCGCCCTTCAATTACTTCAACATTTTTTAGACCTAATTCGATACGGGCCTGCTGCAAAAAAGCAGCCTTTTTTTGATTACTTTCAAGCAACACTATATGCCAATCAGGCCGAACTAAAGCCAAAGGAATTCCAGGCAAACCCGCACCACTGCCTACATCAGCAATACGAGACCCAACCATATGAGGCAAAACAACCAAGCTATCAAACAAGTGCTGAGTCAGCATTGCTTCAGGTTGACATACCGCTGTCAAGTTATACACTTGGCCCCATTTTCTAACCAGCGCAAGATATTGCAGCAAACGAGCCGAGGTCTCGTGCGGAAGCGTAAGCCCTAAGTCCGCAATACCTTCAGCCAGCTGTGATACCAGATTCATGCTCTTTTCTTTTCTTCTGTACTATAAACCCACGCTTCAAATGTACTAACAACAACGAAATTGCCGCCGGAGTAATGCCAGAAATACGCGTTGCCTGACCCACTGTTTCAGGCTTATGCTGGTTCAGTTTTTGTTGCACCTCATTAGAAAGACCCCTAACGGACTGATAATCCAGATTTTGTGGTAAACATGTTTTTTCATAACAGGCATTACGCTCCACCTCAGCCTTCTGTCTCTCGATGTAGCCATGGTATTTAGCCTGGATTTCAACCTGATTTGAAACTATTGTATCAATAACGGCTTTATCGACACCTGGTAGAGACATCAACCCCGTATAAGTCACATCAGGACGACGCAACAGTTCATATAAAGAAGATGCGCGCTCGATAGGCTTACCCAACACTCGCAACACATCTGAGTTGGGCACAAGGCTCGCTCCCGTTTTTGGACCAAGAAAAATTGTTTTTAATCTGTTCTGCTCACTGACAATGGCTCCCCGCTTGGCCTCAAATGCGGACCAACGCACGCTATCAACCACTCCCAGTGCGCGCCCGATTTCAGTCAAGCGCAAATCAGCATTGTCCTCACGTAACTGTAAGCGATATTCGGCTCGACTAGTGAACATACGATACGGCTCGGTCACCCCGCGCGTAATAAGATCGTCTACCAATACCCCAAGATATGCTTCATCGCGACGCGGACACCATGCGCTTTGTCCTTGTGTTTTGCGTCCGGCATTAATGCCCGCTAACAAGCCTTGTGCCGCAGCTTCTTCGTAACCCGTAGTACCGTTGATTTGTCCAGCAAAGAACAGCCCCTCAATAACCTTGGTTTCAAGCGAGTTTTTAAGTCCACGCGGATCAAAATAATCATATTCAATTGCATAACCAGGACTTGTAATATGCGCTTTTTTCATTCCCTCGATAGAGCGCACTAAATCAACCTGTAAGTCAAACGGCAAGCTTGTAGATATGCCGTTGGGATAGATCTCGTTGGTATTGATCCCCTCTGGCTCTAAAAAAATCTGGTGCGATTGTTTCTCAGAAAACCGCACAACTTTATCCTCGATGGAAGGACAATAGCGCGGACCAACCCCTTCTATCGCGCCCGTAAATAGAGGCGACCGATCTAATCCGCCACGAATAATAGCGTGGGTCTGCTCATTGGTGTGGGCAATCCAACATGATAATTGTATGGGGTGTTGTGCGGCGCTGCCTAGAAACGAAAAGACCGGAACTGGGTTGTCACCGGGCTGCTCTAATAACACCGAATAATCTATAGTGCGGCCATCTATACGTGGGGGCGTCCCTGTTTTTAGTCTCCCTACGGCCAGGTTCATTTCCCGTAAACGATGCGCAAGAGTATTCGATGGCGGGTCCCCGGCTCGGCCAGCCTGGAAACTACTTGGCCCAACATGCGCAAGGCCGGCGAGAAACGTCCCTGCAGTTAGCACCACTGCGCGAGCAGAAAACTTTATTCCGAGCTGGGTGACAACCCCCGTCACTCGGTTGCCCTCCAGGGTGAAATCATCCACAGCCTGTTGAAACAGGCTAAGGTTAGGCTGGTTTTCCAATCGGCGCCGAATTGCTTGTCGATAAAGCATTCTGTCTGCTTGTGCACGAGTTGCGCGCACCGCAGCGCCCTTGCTAGCGTTAAGGATGCGAAACTGGATACCGGCCTCATCTGCAGCGGCGGCCATAGCACCACCAAGCGCATCCACTTCTTTGACCAGATGCCCCTTTCCAATCCCGCCTATAGAAGGATTACATGACATTTGTCCCAGCGTTTCAATATTGTGTGTAAGTAGCAGGGTTTTTCTTCCCATCCGGGCAGCCGCAAGCGCGGCCTCAGTGCCCGCATGTCCGCCGCCCACCACAATTACATCAAATTTTTCAGTAATAGCCACTCGAATCAGCGCCCTTTAAGATCAATGAGTGGAATATATTATACGGCAAACTAAATACAAATGTTAACGCGTACAATCCAGACCACCGGTAATAAATATGGTTGACGCTACATTCCTGGTAGGAAGAGTGTTTCACGTGAAACACTCTTGTGAGGCCTTAAAAATGTTTCACGTGAAACACTGCTTGGAGAAAATTTCACCCAGAGGAAACAATTTTGGCAAAATGAAGGCCGGGTCTCTAGCTTAGCATTTAGGGTTCTGCCAAACAAATTACTTGCCAATGCAGAAGCGCGAAAATATCTCCCCTAGCAAATCATCTGCGCTGAACTCCCCAGTAATCGATGATAGTGTTTGTTGGGCAAGCCGCAGTTCCTCAGCTAGAATCTCTTCCCGAATTTCTTGCTTGGTGAGATTGTAAGCGCTCTCTAAGTGTTTCTTGGCCTCTGCAAGCGCCCATAAATGTCGGTGGCGAGCCATAAACAAGCCCTCACTCGTGGGGCTCGATTTCCAGCCAATAATCTCGAGCAATTTCTGTCTGAGCTGTTCAATGCCGGCGCCGGTTTTTGCAGAAAGATAAATTCCTGATTTATCTTTCGTGTCTGCCACGCGCGGGATCTCTTTCAGTAAATCAATTTTGTTAAATATGTGAATCAGTGGCACCCCTGCCGGGAGCTTATCAAGTATCCTCTGGTCTTCAGCAGTTAGGCCCAAGCGGCTGTCAATCAACAAAAGCACCAGCCCTCCTTTTTCAATGGCCGACCAAGCGCGGGCAATGCCGATTTTCTCTACCTCATCGTCTGTCTCTCGCAATCCGGCTGTATCTATGAGATGCATCGGCACGCCCTCCACTTGAATAGTCTCACGGATAGCGTCTCGAGTTGTACCAGGGGTTGCCGCAACAATGGCCACTTCTTCTTTGGCTAGCCTGTTCATTAGGCTAGATTTCCCTACATTGGGCTGGCCCACCAAAACTACGTGAACCCCTTCGCGAAGTAAACTACCCTGTCGAGCAGCAACAATTATGCGCTCAAGTTC
>SPBV01000020.1 GCA_004525885.1 Nitrosomonadales bacterium | reverse complement strand
TTGTTATATATTTTGTTGTCATTTTGTATTTTTAAGAATAAGTGCAGAATTAGATTGGGTTTGAATTCTTGATAGTTCTAGTTCTAAAAAATGTAGGCCATGCTTTGTGATATTTGTGGGAAGAGTGCCAATTAGGTGGGTATGAGCTAGGTGGGTTTCGATTAAGAATAATAACTTAATTATAAATAGCTTTATATTAGTTATTTATCCTATTGTTATATATATAATTATTAGGAAAACCAAGCCGACATTTTTAAATTTCTATTAAAATAGTTAATTCAATAAATGGCCTATATATGATTCACTTTGCTACATTCATTTATCTTTTATTACAATTAGATAAAATCTTATAATAATATATAGGATTAAATAAATTGTTAATCTGTTTGATTAGGCTGGAATCGCGCTGTTTATACATAAATTATTTTGAGCAGTTAATAAAATTACAATAGGAACAAATGTTTACGTCACTTTCGAAATAAGTCTTCAAAACTAAGCCAATTTTTTATATAGGTAGATATTTTCACTTGTTTAACTTGTTATATTATTCCTCCACTGAGTGAGTTCATTTTTAAGGGCATATTCACCATAGCTATCCATACTTTTCAAATAGATATCGATAAAGTTTGAGTAAAGGATAACTAGTCCATTTTTTAAGAGCTCTGTAACGATATCTAACTCCTCAGGTAATGATTTGAGCCTCCAAAAATATCCGTGTTCTATAAGTTTTGCATCCGAACCACTAAAGTTATTTAGGTAATATTGATAAGACACGTCATTCCCGGCAATTTTCCCGGTTTTTTCCAAATAAATAAACCTGGCAGGAAATAGTATTGTTTTTGTAACATAAACCACCCCTTTTTCCACAATACGTTCACAGTTATGGAATTCCTCGATTCTTTCCTGATTACCAAGGTAACCGAGCGAAAATGATGCACTTGCAATTTCAAGTTCTTTCTTAGTAGGTCTAACTAGCATTTTTCTAATATCTTTGCCGGAAAGTAATAGAGCATGATCAATTAGATCTAATCGATCGAATGGTGGGTAACGACCCGCATCAATAACCCCATTAATAGATTCAATTGATCCCCAGAAGACAGAAATATTGTTTTTTACCGATGGGTAATTCTCATGTGCAGTAGATAATATGCGCTTAATCTTTGCACCGACATTGTCTAATGAACCATTAAGAACAATTCCTAGATCAATATCACTTGATACTTCACTGAAACCACCCCTCGCAAGACTACCCATAATATATACAGCTATATCATTCTTGCTAAAAGTATTTTTAGCGGACACTACAATATCTTTTACCAAAGATTTAATTTCTGAATTATTTGATTTCATTTAGATTTTAATCGAGAATTTCAAATAAAAATTATTTTTACTTTCTTAATATTTTGATTAAAAGAATTATTTAATGTGGTAAGACAGAATATCTCTACTTTACTTTTGCACAAACGATAAAGGAGAGGTCATCAAATTTTGATGGCCTCTCCTTTAAGCTTGATCCTAATTCTATTGACTCTCGGCAAAAATTTGTGGTGAGTTAATGTCAACACGTTCAGAAAAGATTTCTGCTTAATTTGGCTTATTTTCAGGCAAGTTTTTTTCCTTCTTTGGTTTGTTCTCAGGAACTGGTTTTGCTTCTTTTGGCTTGTCTTCTAGTTTGGACTCTGCTTTCTGTACTTTATTTTCGGGCAATGCTTCATCTTCCTTCTTCTTATTTTCAGGTAAAATTTCCTTTTCCGTTGGTTTATTTTCAGGCAAAGCTTCCTTTTCCGCTGGCTTTCTTCTGGACAACGATCTTATATCCCAATCCTTTAGAAAGCTAAATTTTGACTTCAGCAGATCTTCGATCCAATCATCTTTATATTCTTCTTTATTAGATGTTTCGTTGGATGTTTCATTATTGGTTTGATTAGGGGTTTCATTTTTCATTACTTTTGAACAAAGGACTGAACTACATAATTTTAGATCCTGCCACTTAACCTGATAGCTATCTTTGATATCCTCTCTCATGCGTACTGCTAATACTGACATATATTCCTTCAATTGTTCCATGATAGCCGTTAATTCATTTAAATCTAATGAATCCCAATCATTACGATATATGGATTCATTTAACTCATTAACATCAGTGGTAAGTGTTTGATTTTCACATGCTGGGATTAATTTGCCAATTAGTTGTTGTGAATTTTCATACATTTCATCAACTTTGCTTCTTGCTTCCCGTGACAGGATTTTACCCTTGTGATTGGCAAGAATGAAGTAACGTATTTCTGTCCAGGATTCTATTATGGAATCAAAGGCATTTATCCTGTTATTAATAATACGTTGCTTAAAACCACTCACTACCATATGCAGGCCAAATCCAGCCAGGGCCCCAATGATCAATACTATTACTTCAAACATATAACTGTCTCCTTTAGCGTTTAATTTATCAGATAAAAATCTTTGATGATTAAAATTATTAGAATTTCTTTTTTTTGTTTTAGAGCTCCCAACTAAAGCCTGTCATATTTACTCATAGTATATAAAAGGTAACGATATCCTTCATAGCATCATCATTGTGTAACATGAACTTTTATTCTGAACCATTTGAATTAAAAGATAAAAGTATCACGATGGAGATGCTGGCAATTGTTATGAAGCACCCTTCAAACAATTTTCTGTTTTCTTCGTTTCTCTCTGTCACTAAGTTACTAGCGGCAATTACGTGGATTAGTTCTACCTTTATGAGATGTGCTAATTTAATGCATTTGGCATCTGGTGGGGTGTGGCAGTGCCTCCTCTATTTGCTTTTTTAAGGTTTTCATCATTTATGGTTAAGTATACAACTAGTTTTTGCTGACTTCCAGCTTCCATTTCACCCATTTCGATATAGCTTCTAAGGTCCACGGAGACCAGAATGGGCATGGCAATAGTTCTTAATTGGCTGAAGGATGGTTCTAGCACGCCAAAATAATGCGAATTTGTACCTTACAAACTTGCTTCTTTTCTGTTTAGATTTATCTGCTTATGGCGTAATTTAAAAGCATTTTTTACTAGCTATAAACTCCCATTTTTTTAGTTTTCTTTATTTTCCTGATCACATCCCATTATTAGGCATATTCAGATTTTGTAATTCTGATATACCAAAAGTACTTCAATTTGAATCTATAAATCTATTTCTAGCTGGGTTACGGAGATTTTTCTAAATAACTTATTATTAATTGTGTGGAAGGGAATAGAAAGATTTTGCGTATAATGTATATTATGTTAAATACAGGAAGTGGGTGGAAGTCGAGATCCCTCTTTGTGCCTTCTCCGAGTAGGTAGAAATTAGATTTAATATTTCAACACTTTCGGTGGAACCTTTAGTGCTCAAACGTGCAATTCGCCAAGGGAGCTGTAAAAAAGACTTGTTACGTTTATTCAACATAATACTTGGTTCAAATACGTCCACTTAAAGAATTGGAGAAAATTCTTTAACTGTCCGTACTAATCGTTTGCCTGAAGAAAAATGGGTCATCCGTAAAACATATGCCCTTGTGCTGCTCCAAAATACTCGCGAGAAACATAGTTCCCGATCTTTGAGCTCCAATTAAAGGGACATTGGGACAAAAACTCATCAATCAGTCGTCCGGGAAATTAAGGGGTATTATTATGTGCGCCTTATAAAATATTTTCCTTAACGTGATTTTTACTGCGGTTAGTGCTTCCACAAACTTCGATTGCGCAGCGGAAGGTATGTTTTTATTTTTTTCTTTATCTGGTCTATTTTTTCTGAAATTGTATAAAGAAACAGTGACATGAGGCCTCGCAAGGATCTGTCATTGAATGCCACCACGCCACAAATGGATTCTTCTTCATTTAGCCAGTAACGCTTGGCAGGCTCATCACCTACACCAAAGTCGATAGTATGTACTTTCTCAGTGTCGATAGCATATTCAAACATACGCATTGTGAGAATCGCGCCCACAGATTCCTTGTCGTATTTTGAATCATGGTGATGTTTACAAATCGTTGCCCTGCCAGAAGTGACTATCCAAAGGTGAGTTGCAACGGGGGTGTTTTCTATATAGTAAAGCCCTAAACGTAGTGCACCTGCTGCTGCGGCGGCTCGAATTAATCCCGCTGCATGATTTGGGAAGGGCTCGGCACCTTTCCAACTATTCGCTAGCACATGTTCATAATCTTCAATACCAGACTCAAGATTTTCACCTCCGGTTATCATTTCAAATCTGGTTTTTTCTGTTTTTGCCAACTTTCTCTGTTTGTATACATATGTCTTTTTTACTGCTTTTGAACGCGATGCCAGGTAATTAGCGTAAGTTGTGTTGCTTACATCTTCGCATATGCATGCACGCCAATAATATTCGCGTAGAGATAGTCCAAATCTTTTCAGTGCTTGAATTAATGCTCCATAAACGCGCGAGTTGGGATCAAGAAAATTTAGATCAATTACATCCCATGAGCGGTCATCCTTACAGATGGATCCAATCAGCGCAGAAATTACTTCAGAATATTGATCATCTGTCTCTCGAATTGCGGGGGCAAAGAAAAGAGTTTGGTGAGCTGTCATACTGGAAATTGAATTTGATCCGCAGAACTTCCTCTCAAATAAGGATCCAGCCTGTCCCGCTGCAGAGCGCATAAAAAGTACAGCACGCGCCTTCGGTCTAGCAGCAGTATTATCTTCAACAGTATAGATATGAATTTGCGCTGTTGGGTCGATTGTATTCCTGGAAAAATTCTCGAACCAGCCTCTGCCGAAAAAAAAATTCGTGTGCTCTACCTCCGCAAGTAGTTCCAGGCAGTGGCTAGGGAGTTGGTCGAAATTGGAGTATTTGACTGTGTTCAACAAGCTAGAGGTTCTATTGGAGGTAATTGTAAGGGTTTGCACAGTACACTATATAATGGGTTCTTCAAAGTAACTCTTCATCACGAAAGAGTTGCTGAATTTCAATTATTTTGTCAGTATTTTTTAACATAGCTTCTACACAATCACGATCTAGTTTGGTGTCTGCTAGTCGTTCCAACGTAGCAAAAGCTTCTTCATTGCTCCAGGGGGCTTTGTAAGCACGCTGTGAAGTTAATGCATCAAAAATATCAGCCACGGAACTAATGCGTGCTTCAATAGGGATTTCATTCCCTTTAAGACCCTTAGGATAACCACTTCCATCGATTGCTTCGTGGTGATACACGGCAATATTACGCAAGATGTCAACATGACCAAATGTACCCAAACCAGAATCTTTTAGTATAGCGTCAATGATTTCACCACCTTTTTCTGGGTGTGTCATCATCACTTTGGTTTCCTCTTCATCAAGTTTCCCGGGTTTGCGTAAGATGCTATCAGGAATTCCTATTTTTCCAATATCATGTAAAGGTGAAAACATGAAAATATGTTCAATTTCTTCATCGCTAATATGATGGCGATCAGCTATTTCGCGTGCTATAAGACGAGCATAGTGTGCGGTACGATCAATATGGGCCCCAGTTTCCATGTCTCGATGGTGCGTCATGTTTCGCGCTGTTCGTACAGCAGATAGTAGAGCACGTATGGCGGTTAATTCACTGATAACCATTAAGGCAATTAAATGGCCATAAATATCAATCTGGCGTAGTACTTCTGGCACAAAAGGATGCGACTGGTCGGAATTGAAGAATAAAAAACCAAGAAAGGTTCCACTTTGATAAAGTGGCATAGTATAGCTAGCGTTATAACCTTTATTTGCTAGGCGTTTTGTATGTTCGTGTTCCCCATGGGAGAAAATAGCCAGATCTTGAACAAGTCGTGGGCGGCGACACTCAATAATCTGATTTAAAGATGGGGCTGCACTGAGAGGGGCCTCGTAGGCGGTTAGTGGGTCGGAGCCTTTAGTGCTGTGTGTATAGGTTTTAAGTATATTGGTTTTGTCGTCAAGTAACGAAATAGATAGGCGATCGATAAAGGGAAAATCCTGGCAGATTACTTGGTGGAGAGAGCGAAGTTTCTCAGATAATGGCAGGTTATCATGTAATTTAGCTAGTAAGTCCTGATGTGAGAAAAGTTCTTCCTGTTGAGTCATGAATGGCTCCAAATTGGTTACTGTGTGCCTTTATGCTTCACTTGGCCTGCCCTCTTTTGGGCTTGAATCAGTAAACCCGATAAACAATAAATTTTTAAGTTTCTTCAACTCATCTCGGTGCTGAGCTGCTGCCTCAAACTCCATATTCTTTGCTGCTTTCAACATTTTTTTTTCTTGCAATTTAATTTCCTTAGCAAGCTGCATCTCACTCATAGAATCATAACGTGCCTGTATTTTTTCAGCTTTGAGATGTTGTTGTGCACTTTCAATATTATAAACTCCATCAATGAGATCTTTGATATGTTTGCGTATACTACGTGGCACGATTCCATTTTCTTTATTAAATAAAATTTGCTTATTTCTTCTGCGTTCAGTTTCATCAATAGCACGCTGCATAGAATTAGTTACCCTATCAGCATAAAGTATAGCGGTGCCGTTTATATGGCGAGCTGCGCGCCCCATAGTCTGGATAAGCGACCGTTCTGAGCGTAGAAAACCTTCTTTATCAGCATCAAGTATTGCTACCAATGACACCTCAGGAATGTCAAGACCTTCACGTAACAAGTTAATTCCTATTAATACATTAAATTTACCAAGGCGTAGATCACGAATAATTTCTACTCTTTCAACTGTGCCTATATCCGAGTGAAGATATCGTGCTCGGATCCCGTGATCGGAGAAATATTCAGTCAAATCTTCAGCCATACGTTTAGTCAGTGTCGTCACTAATACACGCTCCCCTTTCTCGGTGCGAATATTTACTTCTGACATTAAGTCATCGACCTGAGTGGATGCTGGACAAATTATAATTTTTGGATCTATCAGCCCAGTAGGACGAACTACCTGCTCTACTACTTGGCCACTATGTATACGCTCATATTCTGCAGGTGTAGCTGATACAAATACTGTTTGTGGCATCATTTGTTTAAATTCATCAAATCGCAGCGGACGGTTATCTAGCGCTGAGGGCAAACGAAAGCCATAGTCTACTAGGTTTTCTTTACGCGAACGGTCACCCTTATACATACCCCCTATTTGGGGTACAGTCACATGACTTTCATCTATTATTAGAAGTGAATTAGATGGCAAATAATCAACCAAAGTAGGTGGTGGGTCACCAGGATTTCTTCCTGACAGGTGCCGCGAATAATTTTCAACACCTTTACAGAAGCCTAATTCATTTAACATCTCTAGATCAAAACGAGTACGTTGCTCAACACGTTGTGCTTCCACAAGCTTATTATGCTTTTGAAAATATTCAATACGTTCAGTAAGTTCAGATTTTATAGTCTTAATTGCACGTAGCGTAGTGCTTCTAGGCGTAACATAATGACTTGATGGATAAACTGTATAACGTGAAGCTTCTTGTAGTTGACGTCCGGTAAGTGGGTCGAACAGAGACATCCCCTCAACTTCATCATCAAACAGAGAGATTCTTATAGCAGTTTCAGAGTTTTCTGCTGGAAAAATATCAATGATATCGCCACGCACTCGAAAAGATCCTCGACTAAACTCGATATCATTTCGTTCATACTGCATTTCAGTCAGTCGTTTTATAATTTCACGCTGAGTAATTTTTTCATGTTCACGCAAATGCAAAATCATGCCATGATAGTCTACCGGGTCACCAATACCATAAATACATGATACGGTAGCAACGATTATAGCGTCGTCCCTTTCAAGTAATGATTTTGTCGCGGACAAACGCATTTGTTCGATATGTTCATTAATACTAGAGTCTTTTTCGATAAAAATATCGCGTGATGGGACATATGCCTCTGGTTGATAATAGTCATAATAGGAAACAAAGTATTCCACAGCATTCTCAGGGAAGAAATCACGCATTTCAGAATAGAGTTGTGCCGCAAGGGTCTTGTTGGGCGCGATAATAAGTGTGGGCCGCCCCAAGCGTGCGATCACGTTAGCCATAGTAAAGGTTTTACCAGAACCGGTTACGCCCAGTAGTGTTTGAAATGTAAGGCCGTCTATTATTCCCTCAATCAGCTTATCGATTGCTTCAGGTTGGTCACCAGCAGGTTCAAACGTTTGATAAAGTTTATAAGAGCTATTGGGGAAGGTAGTAATCACAGGTATAATTTGCGTTCTTTTAATTATTGATTGATATTGATTTTATCACGCAGGCAATGCCTGTTCAGCATAAGGATATTAACGTGGAGCTTTCAAAACGTGTTCAGATCATCAAACCCTCCCCTACTCTAGCTGTTACTGCACGTGCAGCGAAACTCAAATCCGAGGGTAAAGATATTATTGGTCTTGGTGCTGGCGAGCCTGATTTTGACACCCCGCAACATATTAAGAATGCGGCTATTGATGCCATCAACAAGGGTTTTACCAAATATACAGCAGTAGGCGGCACTCCCAGTCTAAAGAACGCTATTATTACCAAATTTAAGAGAGATAATGATTTTGACTATACTCCAAAACAGATCCTAGTTTCATGTGGGGGTAAGCAAAGTTTCTTTAATTTGGCATTGGCTGTGATTAACCCCGGGGACGAAGTTATCATTCCTTCTCCCTATTGGGTTTCCTACCCAGATATAGTATTAATTGCAGAAGGTAAACCAGTAACTATTGATGCGGGTATCGAACAGAGCTTTAAAATAACGGCGGCACAACTTGAAAAAGCGATTACTTCGAAAACAAGAATGTTTGTCATCAATAGCCCTAGCAACCCATCTGGCAGTGTTTATACATTAGACGAACTTAAAGCTCTAGGTGAAGTATTGCGTAAACACCCAAAAATATTGATTGCTACAGATGACATGTATGAGCATATTTTGCTATCTGGGGGTAAATTCGTAAATATTCTCAATGCATGTCCAGATCTATATCCACGTACTATGGTGCTCAATGGTGTATCAAAAGCTTATGCCATGACTGGCTGGCGTATTGGTTATTGTGGCGGGCCAGAACATATCATTAAAGCTATGGAAAATATTCAATCACAGAGCACCTCAAATCCTACCTCCATTTCTCAAGTAGCAGCAGAAACAGCACTTAATGGTGACCAAGCCTGTATAGAACCCATGCTAATGGCATTTAAGGAGCGTAATCTTTTTATTACAAATGAGCTTAATGCGATTCCTGGCGTAAGCTGCTTATTATCAGAAGGCGCATTTTATACCTTTGCCGATACTCGGCAAGCTATCGAAATGCTACATGATAGAAAAAAGCTAAAAGATAGAAATGATATTTCTTTTAGTGAATACTTACTTGAGCAAGGTGGGGTAGCGGTCGTACCTGGATCAGCTTTTGGTAGCGAAGGTTATATCCGATTGTCTTTTGCTACATCAATGGATAATTTAAAAAAGGCACTAGAGCGCATTACAAAATTACTAACTTGAGGTGTAGCTGTATTAAAGGCTCTTCTTTCTTCTGATATTCAAAACTGTTCAGAACGAGCATTTTGGTAATTAATGCCGAATTAATACTGGATTCTTTATTGTTCCCTCTAAAGATATAGGCCCGCTAGTCATAGTATGCGCGCCTTTTAGATTCGATATAATTTCTCCAGATAATTCCTTACTAGGAGCAATATCCAAGTCAGCTTCTGCAGAAAGGATTCCAGAGGTCAACTTTAACCGCCTTAATTGATATGTCTTGCCAATTATTTTTATAGCTCCTGAAAGTTCATCAAATCGGGTCTGTCCGCCTGCAATATTGCCTTTAGATGTGGCTCGGATTGAGTTACCAAGGTCAATCTTGACAAAACCGTTCTGAAGTTGGAATGTGCTATTAATATGTATTGCATCATATAATTGTTCAAAAATTTTGGCTTTTGAAGATATTTCTATGTTACTGGTAAGGCTACCCCCCACTGGGATATCTGAGCTAAGGGATATTGCGACTTTTTCGATATTGACACGTTCCGTTTCAAACTTTCCTTCAATGTTCCAGCCATCAGCCCATGTGGCAGAAGCAGTTCCTTTCAAAATGCCATCATGAATTCTGCCATCTATCTCATTAATATGAAGTGAGCCTGTGCCTAAAACAACTTCAGCATCTAAGCTTGAGAAAGTCATTGATGATGCGTGAGATGGCCTCCATTCCTTAGCGGAAATATTTAGGAGGAAGTCATTCCTATCCGGCAGGACATTGATATTTATTTTATTGTCACTTGTAGTAAATGAGGCTCTAGATAGTTTACCTTCATCCACGAGTTCGATATTACCATTTAGTAAGGGAATAGAAATATTCTTAAATTCAAGTTTTGTATTTTTTAGCTCGATTTGTTTAAATTTAGGTAGTGGTGGTGCATTATTTAACCTTTTCCATTTTGTGATCCTATCGTATGCACTAGGCAGAACATTGATCCCAATTAATTCAATTTTGCTCAAATTATTACTGCTAAGGGATGAAAACATTGAGAAAGTTAATATTGCTGATTCGATCTTTATCGCATTGCCAACAGTTACATTTGATGCTTCTAAACTTGGTATTGGTAAGAATGATACATGTAGGGAGCTAACCTTGACCGGTTCAGCAATGCTATCCGTTGCCATTTTTTCTATTGCAGAGATGTACTGGCTTGTTGGTAGCACGTAGGGTAGCAATAAAGCCCCGCTAACTAAGATCGTGAGTAATAGAGGGATAGCTAAAGATAGGTTTATTGGTTTTTTCCAGCGTCGGGTACTTGTAGTGGCAGTGATTTGAACTTCAGCGACTTCCTCTTTTTGCCATATTTCATTCTGAGTAATGGTTTCATCTCTTGTGTCTTTCCTGCTGTGTATCCGCTCCTCCTCAATTTTAGACGCTATTTCTGCTGGAGTACTATCATCTACAATATTGGTTTCGTTTTTATCAGCTAATATTTCTTCAATATCATTTGGTTTGAAGGTTGAAAGATCTAGGGCAGGTAACGATTCGGTTTCTTCAGCAACTTTTTCCCTAATATTATTAATTTCATTTGTATTGGATTTAGCTTCCTCCTCAGCAATCGCTAGTGCTATTGCTTCAGCATAATTTCCACTGTCCACAATTATTCGCTGAAGTAAATTAGATTGCTTTGCTTGCGCTTCAGCGCGTAAAAATGCCTTTTTTCTTTTCCTTTTATGAGTCTTTGATTCTGGTTTGGTTGGTTCTTCAATCTCCGTTTTTGCTGCTTCATCCCTATTTTTGGTATCTATTCCAGCCTTAGCCTCAGCTTCGGCCCTAGCTTTAGCCTCAGCCCTAGCCTCAGCTTCTGCCCTAGTCTTAGCCTCCGCCTTAGCCTTAGCCTCAGCTTCGGCCCTAGCTTTAGCCTCAGCCCTAGCCTCAGCTTCAGCCCTAGCTTTAGCCTCAGCTTCTGCCCTAGCCTTAGCCTCAGCTTCTGCCCTAGCCTTAGCCTCAGCTTCGGCCCTAGCTTTAGCCTCAGCTTCTGCCCTAGCCTTAGCCTCCGCCTTAGCTTTAGCTGCAGCTTCAGCCCTAGCCTTAGCCTCAGCTTCAGCCCTAGCTTTAGCCTCAGCTTCAGCCCTAGCCCTAGCCTTAGCTTCTGCTTCTGCTTCGGCTTTAGCCTTAGCTTCGGCCCTAGCTTTAGCTTCTGCTTTAGCTGCTGCCGCTGCCCAGATACGCGCTTCCTCATCTGCCTCAGCTTTTTCCCAAATGCGGGTTTGTTCAGCTACTCTAGAGTTAACAGATCCTGTTTTAGCCTTTTTTTTGGCTACTGCTTCTGCTTCAAATCCGGCGAGCGCATTTGTCCACGCCCCAATATCCTCTCCTCTCTCTCTGGCGCGCGCACTTGGCACTGCCGCTGTCCATGCTCCAATATCTTCTCCTCTTTCTCTAGCACGCGCACTTGGTGGATTAGAAAGATAAGTGGCAGCACTTTTCTTGCTTAAGGAATCGCTAAAATCTAGATTATTAGATTTTTTACTGGGAGCTGTTTTGCCATGTGGAATGGCGATTTTTAATTCGCTTTTATTTTTCTCTGGTTGTGAAATATCTCTGGCAAATCCATCAATAGAAAGACTTTCTAACAATCCTGGTAGTGTGGAACGGAGACTAGGCGCTGCTTTTTTAAGTAGGCTTGCCACATTAGATTTACCATCAATAAAATTGAGAGCAATCCGCTGATTAGGCGCGATGTCATACTTTCTACTACGAATTTCTTCTTCGCCTTGGGCGGTTCTGATGAGAATTATTGTTGGATTAAGCATTACTATTTAGTCATGATTATGCAATTAAAACTAATTAAAAAATGAAAACATAATATAATCAATTAATTAGAGAATATAAGTTTCCTGTCAAAGCTTTTATCCTTGTCAGATAACATATCGGCTTAAGTACAATCTTTTTTAATTTTTTTACATGTCTAGATTCGATAAATTTGCAATAATGATTTCTTTGGCTTCTTGCTATATCTGATTATTTGGAATCACTTTGTGATAAGTACATCTATACTGCTCAGTGACTCACTTTTCTAATAATCCAGATAGTTTCTTCCCAGCCTTGGAATTTCTATAGTAAGAGAATCGAATAAGTTGAGGGAATACGGTGAATGGGTGGAAGGATAGAGTCAAAAAATGCTTTGCAAGGCACAAGAATTAGGTATTTGGTTGACCAAGGCGACTCAACCTATTAGTATATGGACCTTCCAAATCCCTGATAGCTCAGTTGGTAGAGCGACGGACTGTTAATCCGCAGGTCGTAGGTTCGAGCCCTACTCGGGGAGCCAATAAATCAATAAGTTATACCAAGCTCCACCCCCCCTCCCCTTGCCATTGCTACCATATTGCTACCTTACGGGCAAATAAAACATTAAAAGCTGTCATGTGCAAGGATAATAATATGTATGACTAGCGGGATAAGGTAGAAGCTACTTACGTTCATTCATACTTGAGAGAAAACGAGAGAAGTCTGCCTTTATAGACAGAGATTCTGAAAGAAAGGGGGGTACACCTAGTCTTGGATTAACCCCACCCCTATCAATGTAGTACCTACCACTCTTTCCTCTCTAAAACTTCAGAAAGAAATCTAGAAAAACCATGATAGTAATTTTACTAAGGAGATTGTTCTTTGTTTTTTACCTTGGTACTTTTTCACAAACTACTACTCACGCTCTAAACCATTACAGATAATATTTGTATTCAAGGTGTCGCCTATTATTCGTTTTTGAATGTACCAACAAATATACCAACAGATTCATTCCGCCTAAGATTTTAAGAGGTGTGACTTATTACCCTTTATTGTGGCTTTATATCTCTTCGTGTACCAAAAGTGTCCCAATGACATTGCCATATTGATGAATGTGCGCTATTGATTCGATTATTTTTATGCTTATGGTGTTTTAAGGATGTTGGGAGCGCGTTGCCATATCAGAGTTCGGTTGTAGCTGGGCATGGTCACATCTCTCAGTAGAAACAGGCCATGCGTTTCGGCGAGCCGATTAATAGCTTCAAAATCTCGCACGCCGCTGTTCCTGTTGCGTGATTTGAGCCATGCATCGAAACGCGCATTGCTTTCTGAGGTAAACTTTCCCTCATAGTTAAAAGGTCCATATAGGCACAGGATGCCACTGGCGCTTAAAACACGTGTTATGCCCGTAAACATTCGTTCTACTTCCGGCCACGAAATGATGTGCACCGTGTTGGCATTAAACACTGTATCTACTATTTCTATAGGCCATTGGGCATCACTCACATCGATGGCTATAGGTGGAAGCACGTTGGGCAGTTTCGTCTCGTCCAGCCAGGCCAGGATACCCTCATGGTTTTGCGCTAATTCGCTGGTCTGCCAGGACAAGTGAGGTAGCGCACGCCCGAAGTAAACGGCGTGCTGGCCGGTTCCACTAGCTATTTCCAATACACGCTGTTGGTTGGCAAGTGTCTCTTGTAGAATTTTGAGGATAGGCGCCTGGTTTCGTTCGCAAGATTCAGAGTAGGGTTTCATAGATAGTAGGCAGCATTTAATACGTGATGAATTTTAATTTTAGATAAAGATTCATTCATGATACGTTTCATTATCGTAGCCTGTAATGGTTAACTAAAACCAGACATAAATCTGATTATTCGGCTTGGATATACCCGCATGTTTCACAATCTGTATAGTTATTACTAATTTTACTCGTGAAGTTACTTGACACAAAGATGACAGAAGGAATGAGCTGGGTAGTCTATATCCTGGAATGTAGTGATGGAAGTCTTTACACCGTAATTACAACAGATCTGGCACGTAGAATTACAGCACATGAGCAAGGTAATGGCGCTCGGTATACCAGAGGTCGTGGACCGTTCAGTCTGAAATACATGGAATACTGTAACAACCGGGCGGAAGCTTCAAGAAGAGAAGTATCGATAAAAGCTTTATCTCGTTCTAAAAAGATAGAACTTATTTTATTTGCCAATAATGACTAATTCTTTGTTTTTCTGGTGAGTCTGGCTGGACTCGAACCAGCAACTAAGGGATTATGAGTCGGGTGAATTGAGAAAACCAGAGCAATTTAGAGCAAACAACAATAAACGAATCATTACGTTATCTATTCTCGTTTATTCCTGTTATTTCCTGTTTTTTGTGGCTCAGTGTGCCAAAAGTGTACCATGACATAATTA
>SPBV01000094.1 GCA_004525885.1 Nitrosomonadales bacterium | reverse complement strand
TAATTATTAAAGACGACCAGTTTAATCCACCTATGGATGTGTTAGACGGAAACTTTGAAAAAGTGTCTAGATCTTTAGAGGTTTTGTATGAAGGCGTTTTTGTTTTAGGCACAGAAATATTGCTTAAATGGGAGTTAGCTAAAAATATGATGCGCCCTAAAAGCGATTATACTAAAGTTAAAATGAACTATAGTATTGTTGCGCCAAGAATGTATCAAGGAAGGATTGAATCTTTGGTTAGCCGTATTGAAGGCTTTGCAGACATGGTGCAGATCACGCACTTAAAATTACAACAAGTGCTTTCAAGGATGGTACCTGATGGGGTTTATCTTGACGCTGATGGTTTAGCTGAGATTGATTTAGGCAACGGTACAAATTACAACCCACAGGAAGCTTTAAACATGTTCTTCCAAACAGGTTCTGTTATTGGTAGATCTTTTACTTCTACTGGGGATATGAACCCGGCTAAAATGCCAATTCAAGAGTTAACTAGCGGTAGTGGAAATAATAAGATTGCATCTTTAATACAAACTTATAACTACTATTTACAAATGATACGTGATGTCACTGGCCTTAATGAAGCGCGTGATGGATCATCTCCTGATAAGAATGCTTTGGTTGGAGTACAAAAACTTGCCGCTGCAAATTCAAATACTGCAACTCGTCATATTTTGCAAAGTGGTTTATTTTTAACCTCAGAGGTAGTAGAGTGTTTGTCTTTAAGGATTTCGGATATACTTGAGTATTCTCCAACAAAGGATGCATTTATTCAAAGCATTGGGGTTCATAATGTAGCTACACTCGACGAGCTGACTGAATTACATTTGTATGACTTTGGTATTCTTATTGAACTAGCCCCAGACGAAGAGGAAAAAGCAATTCTCGAGAACAACATTCAAATGGCTTTGTCCGCTGGGTTGATTGAACTAGCCGATGCAATCGACTTACGGGAAATTAGAAATATTAAGCTTGCTAATCAGCTTCTTAAAATACGAAGAAATAAAAAGCAGCAGAATGATCAGCAAATGCAACAAGCTAATATTCAAGCACAAGCACAGGCTAATGCTCAAGCGCAGCAAGTAGCAGCTCAGGCTGAAGTGCAAAAAGCGCAGGCTTTACAGCAGATGAACATGCAAATGGAGGAAATGAAGGCGCAGCTTGCGTTACAAAAATTACAGCAAGAAGCGGAAGTTAAGAAGCAATTGATGCAGCTGGAGTTTCAAATGAACATGCAACTTAGAACTATGGAGGCTGAGGTTTACAAAACCAAAGAAGGTTTTAAAGAAGACCGTAAAGACCAACGTGTAAATAAGCAAGCATCACGTCAATCAGATCTTATTGATCAAAGACAAAACAATACACCGCCTAAAAACTTTGAGTCATCAGGAAATGATGTCCTAGGTGGGTTTGACTTAGGTTCCTTCGAACCTAGGTAATATAAATAAGTGTACAATCATATAATATTTTATCATGAACGAAGAAGAAAACAAAGTAGTTGAGGCTGTCGAAAAAACACCACAACAAGTAGAGGCGGCTGAGCCCGCTAAAGAAAATTTAGATCCAAGTGTTATTAAAATTGATTTACGTGAAATAAATCAAAGTCCGCCTGAAGAACCTGTAGAGGCAGTTGCTGACGAAGTAGTTGAAGAGGTGGTTGAAGAAGCCGCTCCAGAAGTAACACAGGTGCTTGAAGAAGTAACTGAAGAAGAAATTACAGCACAAGCCGAGCAGCTTACGGAAAATATTCAGGAAGCAATTGTAGATCAAAAAGAATCTGGAATTGAATTACCTGAAAACATTCAAAAAGTTGTAGATTTTATGAATGACACTGGCGGATCGCTAGAAGATTACGTTAAGCTAAATCAAGATTACGGGACATTAGACGAAAAGCAATTGCTTTTTGAATACTATAAACAGTCTAAACCGCATTTGGCTAATGATGAAATTGATTTTCTGATTGAAGATAAGTTTGATTATGACGAAGATTTAGATGACGAGCGCGACATTAAAAGAAAAAAATTAGCTTTTAAAGAAGAATTAGTGAACGCTAAGTCTCATTTAAACAATCAAAAATCAAAATATTACGAAGAAATTAAGGCAGGTTCTAAATTAACACAGGACCAGCAAAAAGCGGTTGAGTTTTTTAATCGCTTTAATACAGAAAACGAGGAGGCTACTCAAGTGGCAAGTCAGCAGAAAAATGCGTTTTTACAGCAAACCGATCAAGTGTTTTCAGATAAATTCAAAGGTTTTGAATATAATGTTGGAGATAAAAAGTATCGATTTAATGTTAAAAACACATCAGAGGTGAAGAACACGCAGTCAGACATCAATAATTTTGTTAAGAAGTTTCTTGACGATAAAAATACGATGAAAGACGCAAAGGGATATCACAAATCTTTATTTACTGCAATGAATGCCGACGCTGTTGCAAACCATTTCTATGAACAAGGTAAAGCAGATGCTCTTAAAGAAAGCATCACTAAGTCTAAAAACGTTGATATGACTCCAAAGGGAACTCATCAAGGCGCTATAGAAACCTCGGGATGGAAGGCGCGTGTAGTTAGCGGAGACGATTCTTCTCGCTTAAAAGTGAACATTAGAAAATAAACAAACATTAAATTTAAAAATTAGAAATTATGGCTGGATCATTTGTGACCGGTGGGGCTTTCCCCGCAAGTCTTGTCCCTCAACCGACTAAAACGTTGTTTGACAAGAATTACTTAAGCATTGGAGACAATGACTTTAATTTTACTAAACAATTCTTACCAGAAGTATACGAGAAAGAAGTTGAACGATATGGAAATCGTACAATTGGAGGCTTTTTACGTATGGTAGGAGCTGAAATGCCTATGGCTTCTGACGAAGTTGTATGGTCAGAACAAGGGCGTTTACACGTTGCCTATGACGACGCTGTATTTGCTAACGCTGACTCTGCTGACAAAACACTAAATATTACTGGACACGCAATTCGCGCTAACCAGACTATTATTGTTTCTGTTGGTTATGCTACTGTTCGCGCTTTTGTTACGGCTGTTGCTACAGATAGCATTGAAGCTTTCCCATATGATACTGCTAACTGGCCCAACGCGTTTTTGGTAGCGACTACTGTTAAAGTATTCGTTTATGGTTCTGAGTTTGGAAAAGGTGCTTCTGGAATGTCTGGGTCAATTGACGCTGGATTCCAAAAGTTTAGCAATTCTCCAATTATCTTAAAAGATAAGTATAACATCAATGGGTCTGACACTGCTCAGATTGGTTGGGTTGAAGTAACAAGTGAGAATGGTGCTTCTGGTTACCTTTGGTATTTGAAGTCTGAGCACGAAACTCGTTTACGTTTTGACGACTATCTTGAAATGAGCATGGTAGAATCAGAAAAAGCTGCGGTAGCAATTACTGACGGCGCTGGTCAAACTGTTCGTGGTACTGAAGGTCTTTTCTCTGCTATTGAGAATCGCGGTTTAGTATTTAACGATTATGATCCTACTAACGGGATTGGCGATTTTGACGTAATACTACAAGAGCTTGACAAGCAAGGAGCTATTGAAGAGAACATGATGTTCTTGGATCGTGCTACTGCTTTAGGCATTGACAACATGCTTGCTAGCTTAAACTCATATGGAGCAGGAGGTACTTCTTACGGAGTATTTGACAATAGCTCTGATATGGCTTTAAATCTTGGATTTACTGGATTCCGTCGTGGGTCTTATGATTTTTACAAGACTGACTGGAAATATTTGAATGATGCTGCTACTCGTGGCCTTACTCAAGATATTGACGGTGTTCTTATTCCTGCTGGAGTATCTACTGTTTATGATCAAACATTAGGTAAAAACATCCAACGTCCCTTTTGTCATATTCGTTATCGTGCTTCTGAAGCTGATGACCGTCGTATGAAATCTTGGATCACGGGTTCAGTTGGAGGAAATTATACTTCTGACATCGATGAGATGAACGTACATATGCTATCTGAAGGATGTCTATGTGTTCAAGGAGCGAACAACTTTATTTTGTTAAAGTCTATAGCTGACTAATATTTATTGAGGCGAAGGGCCCTTCGGGGCCTCTAGCTTTATTTTTAACTTTTTAATTTTATTATATCATGGCAAAAAAAGAAACAAGCGCTAAAGCGCAAAGGCCTATTATTGAAGATCAAGTAGAACAAACTACTAATTATCAAACCCCAAAACATAAAGAGCCTGTAGAGTCAAAGACTTCTGGGCCGGTTTGGGAAATAAAAGACCGAGTGTATTTTGTTAAAGGACGGAAGCAACCTATAATTTTATCAATACCCTCAAAACATACTGCAGCTAAATCATTATTATGGTTTGACCCAGTATTAAACTATCAAAGAGAACTAAGATATGCCACTAACCAAAGGAGTGTGTTTGTTGATGAACAACAAGGCCCGGTTACGATGCGCCATATTATTTTTAGAGATGGAAAACTGCTTGTTCCAGCTAGAGAGCAAGCCCTTCAGCAGCTACTTTCATTGTATCACCCGCATAAAGATAAATTGTATTTTGAATTTAACGCGGAGCAGGAAGCGGTGGATGAATTAGATTCAATTGAACTAGAGTTAGAGGCTCTAAATTTAGCCACTTCTTTAGATATTGAAACATTAGAAGCTATTATTAGAGTAGACCAAGGGTCTAGAGTTAAGAATATGACGTCAAAAGAAATTAAAAGAGACGCTCTTATTTATGCAAAAAGAAACCCGGTTCTATTTATTGATTTAGCAAAAGACGAAAATGTTAACTTACGCAACTCAGCTATTAAATCTGTTGAGCAAGGGTTTATTAATATTTCGCCAGACCAAAGAACATTTAATTGGTCAACCACTGGTAGAAAACTTATGACTGTACCATTTGATGAAAACCCATATTCTGCGTTAGCAATGTGGTTTAAAACAGATGAAGGCATTGAGGTTTACCAGAATTTAGAAAAAAGACTTAAATAGTCATCTTTTATAGTGTTAGGCCGCTGTAATAAGTGGCCTAATTACTATAAATAATAAAAAAAAAATTATGGCAGTAA
This sequence comes from Nitrosomonadales bacterium, assembly GCA_004525885.1. Classification (GTDB taxonomy): domain Bacteria; phylum Pseudomonadota; class Gammaproteobacteria; order Burkholderiales; family Nitrosomonadaceae; genus BJGV01. Next base: position 1,870 of record SPBV01000094.1, on the reverse strand, counting down.
GCGTAGACACCGTATATCAAAGAGTTCTTGCTATTTTAAACAAAGAGCAAAGAGGTTATTTAACCCCTCAGGAATTCAATCTGTTTGCTAATCAAGCTCAGATGGATATTTTTGAGCAATATTTTTATGATATAAATCAATTTAGCAGGCTGCCTGGTAATAGTACTGAGTATTCCGATATGCTCGATGTACTAAATGAAAAGATCAGCGCATTTGAAGCAGAAGGGGCCGTTACAGGAGGTATTACATTACCAGCTGACTTATATAGGCTTGGGTCTGTAAAAGTGTCATACGTGGATCCTATTACAGCCGTGTCAAAAATAGCAGAGGCTGAAAGAGTTACAAAAAACGAATACTTATATATAACCTTATCGCCTTTAGCAGCACCTACAGTGTCTCGCCCAATATATACAAGAGACGAAAGCCAACTAAAAGTATATGGCGGGGGTCAATTAACTACGGGCGTTACGTGTAATTATATAAAGACACCAACTACTGTAGAATGGAACTACACTATGGTATTAGGTACTGCTCAATACAACGCATCTACATCAACTAACTTCCCATTACATCAAGCAGAAGAACAAGAGCTAATTGAAAAAATACTGGAAATGTCGGGCATGTTATTAAAAGACCCTTCAATATACCAGTATGCTAATGCAGAGGAAACCGAAAGAATTCAACAAGAAAAAGCGTAATAGATGGCATTATTCAATGAAACAGAACAGCAATACTATGAAGGCAGTGATTATGGCAATTACCAATTCATATATTTAGACGATATAATCACCAACTTTATAATAGCTTATGTTGGAGAGGATAAAATTATATCAAAAGTAAAAAGAACAGATGTTGCTTTCCATGCGCAAAGGTCTCTGCAGGAGTTAAGCTACGACACTTTTAAGTCTGAAAAATCTCAAGAAATTGACGTACCGCCTAGTCTTCAAATGATTTTACCGCATGACTATGTAAATTACGTTAAGTTATCTTGGCTGGATAATTCGGGGTTAGAAAGAATAATTTACCCCGCTAGAAAAACCAGTAATCCTTTACCGCTATTGCAGGATTCAGAGTATGAATATTTATTCGATGATCAGGGTAATTTAATTACTGCAAATGAGTCTCAGACATGGACTAAGTTTAAAACTCAGAATGACAATAGTCAAAACGATTTAAACAATATTGAAGACGATTATAATTTAATGGGAGTGCTGGGCCAGCGGTACGGTATTGACCCACAGTTTGCAAATAGTAACGGGGTGTTTTTTATTGACCCAATAAAATCAAAAATCTTCTTTAGTTCTGGATTAGTTAATAAAACAATTACGTTAAAATATATTTCTGACAGCTTAGGTACAATTGAAGAAATGAAAGTACATAAGTTTGCTGAGGAAGCTATTTATAAATGCATTGCTCACGCTATCTTGTCAACCAGATCCAATACGCAAGAATACCTTGTAAACAGATTTAGTAAAGAAAAATTCGCAGCCGTTAGGCAAGCCAAATTAAGATTGTCTAATCTTAAATCAGAAGAGCTGGCTCAAATAATGAGAGGCAAGTCTAAGCAAATAAAACACTAAACCATGCCAGAATTAAAGAGGTTATTTGTTAAAGGTCGAATGAATCAAGATCTTGACGAAAGATTAGTACCTAATGGTGAATATAGAGACGCATTAAACATCCAAATTGCAACAACAGAAGGCAATGACGGTGGAACCGCGCAAAATATTTTAGGGAATACTGTCGCTAAAATAAAAAAAGCCCAACCTCTTACTTACTGGGATCTTAATACAGAAACCACTAATTATTATGGCCTACCATTAGACGCCGTATGTATAGGCGGAATTAAAGATGACGTTAACAATAAATT
>SPBV01000238.1 GCA_004525885.1 Nitrosomonadales bacterium | reverse complement strand
GGAGCAATTGTAGTTCAAAGCGAAAGTGACTGAGTATAGCGCCGAAACGACTAATCCTTGGAGGTAGTCCTTGACATTGTTACGAATATCCCTAAAGCGACTATTCAGCCATCCACTGCTGACGGTGCTCTATACGTGTAGTCTCGCACTCTGCGTAGGATTTCTTGCGACCCCTTCCCTGTTTGCAGATTCTGTGTCCCAGGCCATCATGCGAGACGAACTCGCTGCGAGTGCGAACGTGCAACACCGACCAACCTTTACGGTTCGGTTTTATGCGATTCCGGATGCAACAAGACCATTAGGATTGGCACAGTCAGAACAAATTCGCGCATGGTTGGCTCAATTACTTGCCAAGGGTCTGGGATTACCCGTGCGAACAACCTATGTCCAGAACGCAAGCCCAACATTTCTGCTCCGAGCTCTCGACGACGATTCCCGGTACAAAGAAAAGAACCTTACGGAAACCAAGGTGGTCGTGGCGCCTGACATCGAAAAGCACCTAAAAACACTGGCGGGAGCACCTTATGGGAGCGCAGCGAAGGGCACTGCGCTCAATGTATGGGTCCTCTCATCATTCGATGAGGAGCTGGGACTCGCGGTGGGCGAAAAATATTGGCTGACGTATCCGGCCAGTTCGTTAGACCGTATCGAGGTTCAAATTGCTGGTATTGTGCAGGCGGTCGATGCGAACGAGGAATACTGGTATCAACCCCCGGATGCACTGCTTTCAACAGTTTTGTTGACCACAGTGGATGGATACAACACCCATCTGGCCCCTATTCTACCGAAGGGCGCCGGCTTTATCTATTGGTATTTTGTAATCGACGATGCCAGGGTGAACTTGTCGTATGCGACACGCTATATCAAGGTGCTCGAAACTGCGCAATACGAAGTAGAAATAAGGCTACCAAATGGCAGTATGGATATCGCACCACTCGAAGAGTTGGTGCGAGCGCGGGAACGCAAGCGTAATCTGTCCCTAGACTTGACGGCGCTAACACTGCCATTGCTAATCGTGCTCATTCAGTTCATGGTCATTGTATCCAGTACCTATGCTCGGTCTTGTGCACGGCATGAAGCGATGGTAACCACCAGAGGAGCAAGCAGGGGTCAATTGCTTTTACTCACGTTTGGGGAGGCGATCGTTTGCATGATCGTTGCACTCCCCCTGGGTTTGGTCTTAGGTATTTTTCTGGCCAATATACTAGGTATGGCTAACGGTTTTCTCTCTTTCACGATGCGAGATACAGCGCCAGTCTTTATTGCGGCTCTTGATTGGCAGCCGATTGTCGCGGCAGTTGTGATAGGAGTGCTGACCCGTCTATGGGCGACTAGCCAACATGCTAATTTAACGATTGTCACTTATGAACGCCATGCTACCGGCAGGATGAAGGGTAACACAGGTCTTCGTCTGCTTCTGATCGTCCTCCTTGGTGCAATTTCTATATATACTTATCAACAGCTTGTGGCTAATGGGGGAGTACCACTCGTTTTAGCAGAGGAATCAGTCACCCTCACAAACCCATTACTACTATTAGCCCCTAGCCTCTTTCTTGTTGTGGTGACTCTCTTCTTAGCAGAGTCTACATCCTTCTTGGTTGGGATTTTCTCAAAGCTACTTGACCCCGTACTCTCCGCGCCTGTTCTGGTGGCAATCCGCCAACTAGCTCGCGATAGAGATCGATCGCGGGTTCCAGTTTTTGTACTCGTCATCAGTTTGTCTCTGGGGGTGTTCTACGCTTCTCTGGCTTACAGCTCGCAGATATGGATGAGGGACAGGTTGCGGCAATCGGTGGGTGCGGATCTTGCTTTTGATCACGCTACGCTTGAGGGTCAAGCATCAGGAGGCGGAGCCACCGGCGCGGATGCCTGGCAGTTGCCCGCCCAGGACTATGAACAGATCGAGGGGGTCGTCCGAGCTACACGTGTCGCCAACTACCTGGCGCGAACTCAGATCGGGAGGAGCGAACGAAGGATCAGGTTGATTGGGATCGAGCGCCTTAGCTTCCCGGCGGTGGCCTACTTTCGATTCGACTATTCCTCAGTGCCTATGGGCGAACTGATGAACCGGCTGGCGCTCAAACCTCATGGAGCGCTGGTGCCGGAGGCAATTGCCAGGCAGTACGGGCTGAAAATCGGTGATCCCTTAAGCGTTGTCTTTAGTTACGAGGAAGGTTCAGTCACACTCGACTATGAGATCGTAGGGATATTTGACTATTTTCCCACCATCATGTGGAATGAGCTAGCGATGGTCGTAAATATAGACACCATATTTGAAGGCGTTGGGCAAGTCCTGCCGCATTCGATCTGGATACGGACGAGTCCATCTGCTGATGTAACCGCCATCATGACGATGATCGGGAATCGTGGCGTAGTAACAGGGCGCCCCCGTGTCCTCGGCGATCTAAAGGCGCTTGAGGAGAATAGACGCGAGTACATTGGCGCATTAGGGATGATGTCAGTGAGTTTCTTGGCCAGTCTTTTGGTCGCCGCCGTTGGGGCTTTGGTGCACCTTTTTGCAGGCCTCGTTCTCCATAAAGGTGGATATGCGTTGTTGCGGGGAATTGGTTTTCATCTGCGAGAGATCATGGCTTCCGTATTACTCGAATATGCGATCATTATCAACGCAGGCATCGGCTGGGGAGCTTCTGTCGGGCTGGCGGCCTCACAACTGTACGGTCGGTATATTCTCCTCATTGCACCAAGTGCCAGCACAATACCCCCCTTTATCGCCTACAGCGATGTCAATACGACGTGGTGGATCATGATCGCCATGGCGATTACAACGCTGGCTATTGTTACGCTCGTAAGTATCTACCTTCGGCGCCAACGGATATTTGAGGTTTTGCGGATGGGATAACATCTGGCGGGAGTAATAACACTCCGAGGTGAAAAATGGTGTTCCAGCACCCTATTATGCGTATGGCGTTGGTCGCGAGTAGTGGCCTGCATCAAGAATACAACTTAATTGGCCATGAATCGAGTGAAAGACTAGACTAACCAGTCCCTATTAAAAGGTCCAGTTTTTGGTGGTAGTCAGAACGATCGCCCCCATCAGCAGTATAGCCACCTCTGGTAAATGGATCGCTGCGGGCGCGGGAGTGCGATAATCTAGGGCACTAAATGCCTGACGGTATTGCACTACTTTCGCGCGACCTAGATATAACGTGCCATGTTTTAGAGAGTCATTCGGCTTTGGCAAAAAGATAGCGCTGCCGCCAGAATACCACAT
>SPBV01000261.1 GCA_004525885.1 Nitrosomonadales bacterium | reverse complement strand
GGGTTGTAGTGATTGACGAATTGGTGGCTTTTTCATATGGGTAATGGGAATCAAACCCGCATAATATATATTCTTAGCATCACTCGATATTTACTGAAGGTTTAGAACACTATTTTTTAAAATGCTCCCAATAATACCCCCTGAATGGTTGGCTGTTATCGGACTGCTTTGGAATAGACGTTCTTTTTTTATTGTAATGTAACATATTGTAACCAAGTATAATTAATCAAGTGTTACAAATTAATTTCTAACCTCCTATAAAGGAAAAACATGAATACAAAAGATAAATTTGTCCGCAAAATTCATTCGGAACTAGACCAATGGAATAATGAAATAGATGCTCTGGTTTCCAAAGTAGATCAAACTGAGAAACAGGTTCAAGATGAGTTCCGCCAAGAAATTAAAGCTCTGCGCAGCAAACGAGATGAGGCCCACCAAAAGCTATATGAACTCGAGCAAGCAAGCGAAAGTGCTCTAGAGGATATGAAATTGGGTATTGAGATGGCTCTGGATGACATAGGCGAAGCAATAAATTCAGCTATATCTCGCTTCAAATGAAGTATTTTACCTTTACAGCCCTCCTTGGACGAACTTAGAGTCGGGGAGAATAGAATAGCGCCCTATAACTCTTATCATTGGCTGTTCTAGACTTTATCTCTTTTCAATATACCAACAAATGTACCAATAAATTTATCACGTTTTAAGCTTTTAAATTGTGATTTATTATTAGTCTGATCACATTTGAAACTATCAAAAATATGATTTATTGCTATTTTTCTCTAGTTATTTATCTTTACGTGTCCCATGGCTAAATTATATTAGAGGGGGGCATACATATTTTAAAATTTACTTACTCCCCCATAAATGTAGTACCTACCCCACTTTCCCTTTTCTAATTTTGGCACAAAGCAGACATTAAGCTATCACTTCCCACAAGCTATTTTCCAACAGATTTCCCTAATACCGGGCGCTACCGCCTTCCACTCAGAATTAGGGCTTTTAGACGAATGGTCAATTCCTCCAATCCCCATGTAGTCGTTGTACCACGCAACAAAAAGTAATCTACTCTGATGTTTTTTGCAGTCATACTCATGCACTGATTTCACAGCAAAAGCCTTTTCTCCAGCCCTTATGCTCTTTATATTCTTTGAGATGTTCGTCAAAGTCCACATTTTAGCCAGGTTGCCTGATACGCGGATAGTGGCTGGATCGACATATTCATTAGACTCTTTACCAGTTTGCACAAGCGTCCACTCCGCTGCCGCACTACTGTTTACAACAACCAGAATTAAAATTAACAATAATTTTTTCATATTTACCTGTTACCTTGTTTTCCGATTGTTTAATACTTTCTATAACACTACTATATTGAGTAATATATAGTTACATATCATAAAGAAAATAACTACAAAGATAGGTCTATAACTATCTGTTTTATTGGTAGACCGTGGGAGGATCGAACCCTCGGCCAGCGGATTAAAATGCACAATTGTTGAGTTAATTGTACATATACAACAATCACTTACAATGTTCGCTGAACTTAATGTCAGTATTACACATCCTAAATCTTCGATTTTTCTAGTGTACCATGGTACAAATTTGACACAGTCTTGGTCCTTTCATTTGATATGAAATGAATACTCACGAATGTCCGCTTCTTGCACAAAGCAGGCATTCGTTAATAGGCGTTCCCAACCATTTCTCCCAATCATGAGAAATAACCCTAAGTATTTATTTTTCGTTAATGTGTACTTCTTCACAGAATATTTTATTAAGGTTAATTATTTCATTCGCTTTGTTCTAATAAACTGGCTATTGTAAAAACAGTTTTGAAATCAGGTTTGTTATGTTCTGAGAGTTTTCTGATTAAGTATCAAATCAAAAAATTATGAGAACTTTATCTACTTGCCAAGGTTAATATAATAAATATTTACTTGTTTTCTTATTTACGTTAGGGTCAGATTCATGCATAAGATAATAAAAATCACTCTGTAAAAAGTAGAAAAGGATCTAATACAGGTAGCATGGGAGATCTGGCATGACAATTTAGCAAATACTGTAAATAAATTAAATAACTTGGAATATGGAAGAAACTTCGCTAAATAAAGATTGGAATTATCAGCAGGTCCCTATAAAAATACAGATTGGTGATAAAGTATTATTTACGTATAAACTATGGCTACAAGTACGAGAAATAGACTTGGATGATAACACCCCGCCAGTATCAAAACTGACACCACCGTCTGATTCTCTTCATAGTAATAGCCAAGGATTTCTGGTGCGATCTATACGCGTAGTAGATGAGCATCCAGTACTTCAAAAACAACAAGACTATATCTCTTATATACCGTCCCAATACTTACGCTACTATATAGATATGCAGCAATCGTTTGCAGAATACAAAAGTAAGTTCTCTTCTAAGACACGATCAACTCTCAACCGTAAAGCTAGAAAGTACACAGAATATTGTGGTGGCAGTATCTCATGGAAGGTATATAAGTCAGTTGAGGAAATGCCTGAGTTCTTCCAATATGCCCGAACTGTTTCTAAAGTCACCTATCAGGAAAAACTACTTGATGCGGGCTTGCCTGATACGAATGAATTTCTTCATAAAATGAAACTGCTTGCCAAACAGGGGCATATACGAGGTTTCATTCTTTTTCACCAAGAAAAACCGGTATCGTACCTTTATTGCCCTATATCTAATGGAATTTTGATTTATGGCTTTTTAGGATACGATCCTAACTATATGAATTACTCAGTTGGAACTATTCTACAGTGGCTTGCCTTAGAGTATTTATTTCAGGAAGGCTCCTTTCTTTTCTTTGATTTTACTG
>SPBV01000036.1 GCA_004525885.1 Nitrosomonadales bacterium | reverse complement strand
TGCCGGGCGACAATGTGTCGGTAACGGTGAGTTTAATAGCGCCGATCGCAATGGAAGATGGTTTACGTTTTGCTATCCGTGAGGGTGGTAAGACCGTTGGTGCGGGTGTAGTGGCAAAGATTATTGAGTGACGATAGAATTGTATAGGGATCAAGCCTAGAGATTGAAGTTTTGTGTGCTCATACATTTAGTTTGTCAGGATCGCCAGATTTTTGGTCATTATTTGTTCCTGGTACATGAAGTAAATTATAGGCCAGTAGCTCAATTGGCAGAGCGTCGGTCTCCAAAACCGAAGGTTGGGGGTTCGATGCCCTCCTGGCCTGCCAACACAAGGGTTTATGTGAAAGGATTAGTTATATGCAGCAGCGTATCCCTGATGGATACAGAGTATTAATATAACGAATAAAGAGACTGTAACAGTTCGTCCTACAGAAACTGCGATTTGCGTAAATCAGTTTCTGTATGATTTCTTTTAATTTATGAGCATTACGAGCGGAGTGGGATAGAGTGAATAAGATCAAACTCGGGTTCGCGCTTCTGCTAATGGCGGCAGGTATTGCTGGTTTTTATTACCTACGCGATAGCGCTATGGTGATTCGTGTGGTTTTAGTACTATTAGGTTTTCTTCTGGCTGCCACGGTAGCTTGGTTTACCATTCAGGGCAAACAGTTTTATGCTTTTGGTAGAGAATCTTCAGAAGAAACAAAAAAAGTAGTATGGCCAAACAGAAAGGAAACAGTTCAGATGACTGGCCTTGTATTTGCCTTTGTTGTAGTCATGGCCATATTTTTATGGATGGTAGATGCTGGATTGTTATTGTTAGTTAAGTACACGATGGGGCGCGGAGAGGGTGATGGATAAAAAATGGTTTGTGATTCACGCCTACTCTGGCTTTGAGAAAAGTATACAACGTGCATTACAGGATCGGATCAATCGAGCTGGTATGCAAGATAAATTTGGGCAGATACTAGTTCCAGTAGAAGAAGTAGTTGAAATGAAGGCTGGTCAGAAAAGTCTTAGTGAAAGAAAGCTCTTTCCTGGGTATGTGCTGGTGGAGATGGAAATGACGGACGAAACATGGCACCTTGTTAATAATACTGCCAAGGTTACAGGTTTTGTCGGTGGCTCGGCTATGAAGCCGACGCCGATCAGTGTAAAAGAAGTGCAGAATATTCTTAGGCAGATTCAAGAAGGGGTGGAAAAACCTAGGCCCAAGATATTATTTGAGGCTGGAGAGGCGGTACGAGTTAAGGAGGGTCCGTTTACAGATTTCCATGGTAATGTGGAAGACGTAAATTATGACAAGAGCAAGATTAGAGTGTCAGTTTCAATTTTTGGTCGACCTACCCCAGTGGAGCTGGATTTTAGTCAGGTTGAAAAAACCTAGGATACGGAGCATGGAATCATTATAGCTAAGTCTAGAAAGTTTTATATTGTGTAACATAAATAACAAGAGTGTGCGTTTAGGGCTCATGTGCGTTTAACAGGAGAATTGTTGTGGCGAAAAAGATAGTTGGTTATATCAAGCTGCAAGTACCAGCAGGTAAGGCAAATCCAAGCCCACCTATTGGTCCTGCGCTCGGTCAGCGTGGGCTAAACATTATGGAGTTTTGCAAAGCATTCAACGCAACTACCCAAAAAATGGAAGCAGGGATTCCGGTGCCAGTGGTGATTACTGCTTACGCTGACAAGAGTTTCACGTTCATCATGAAAACCACTCCAGCAGCAGTATTGATTAAAAAAGCAGCAGGAATAGCGAAAGGCAGCCCTAAGCCACATAGTGACAAAGTAGGTAAATTGACACGCGAACAATTAGAAGAAATTGCCAAGGTCAAGATGCCTGATTTGACTGCTGCTGATGCCGATGCAGCAATTCGTACTATTGCTGGCAGTGCGCGTAGCATGGGTATAGAGGTTGAGGGTATATAATATGGGTCACATATCTAAACGTTTTAAAGAAATTTCTGAAAAGGTAGATCATAGCAAGGTCTATTCACTGCTGGATGCGCTAGAGATAGTCAAAAAAACAGCCACAGCAAAATTTGATGAATCAGTTGATATAGCAGTTAATCTAGGGATTGATGCAAAAAAATCAGATCAGACTGTGCGTGGTTCTGTAGTTCTACCAGCAGGCACGGGCAAGACTGTGCGTGTAGCTGTATTTGCTCAAGGTGAAAAAGCCGAGAATGCTCTTGCTGCTGGCGCTGACATTGTTGGGTTTGAAGACTTAGCAGAACAGATAAAATCCGGCAAAATTGATTTCGACGTAGTTATAGCTAGTCCTGATGCAATGCGTATTGTTGGTCAATTGGGGCAGATACTTGGCCCGCGGGGCCTAATGCCTAATCCTAAAGTGGGTACTGTGACTCCTGATGTTGTGGGGGCTATCAAAAATGCAAAGGCAGGCCAGGTTCAATATCGTGCAGATAAGGGTGGAATTGTTCAATGTACTATTGGTCGTGCATCGTTTAGTTTAGATGATCTAAAACAGAACACGTTAGCGTTGGTGGAAGCTCTTAATAAATCAAAGCCAGCCACTTCTAAAGGCATCTATCTGAAAAAGATGGCGGTATCAAGCACCATGGGTGTTGGGGTACAAGTGGATCAGGCTAGCTTGACATTGTAATAACTTTATTGATTAGATTTGTTGTAAGGCTTTGGGCTATTGGGTGGGTATATTTGGTCAACCCAGTGGGCTATCAAAGACCGTTGGGGTTTTTAGGTAAATGGACAGTTGATAACATGATAAAACACCGTTCTATCATGTTATCAATTGTCGCTTGAGAACTTAATTGTGGAAGGAGATGAAGAATTATTAAGTTGGCGAATACTATTCGCCCCTAATTTCTGATTATCTTTTTCCTTTAACGCCCAGCGTAGATGGCGTATCCGAAAAAAAGGAATGTGATTGTCTCCTGATTTAAGGTCGCCGATTCGCGGTGTTGGGATGGGGTTATGAAGTTATACCCGTATCTAAAAAATAAACACCGAATATAACTGATGGAGAATGTATCTTGAGTCTTAACCTTGATGAGAAAAAAGCAGTAGTCGCGGAAGTTGGTGCTCTGGTTGCAAAGGCTAAGGTCATAATTATTGCGGAGTATCGGGGCTTAGAGGTTAGGCACATGACCCAGCTGCGAGCAAATGCACGTCAATCTAATGTCTATTTTCGCGTCCTGAAGAATTCTCTTGCGCGGCGTGTAGTTGAAGGTACACCATTTGCTGAGCTTTCAAAGCATATGGTTGGCCCGCTCGCTTATAGCATTGGGAGTGATCCTGTAGCAACAGCGAAAGTGCTGCATGAGTTTGCAAAGGGCAATGATAAGTTCGTGATTAAAGCTGGGGCAATGGCTAATTTATTGTTGTCTCATAAGGATATTGCGAGCCTCGCTACCATGCTGAGTCGTGAAGAGCTCCTTTCGAAACTGTTGGGTACTATGCAAGCACCCATTGTTAATTTTGTTAGAACGCTTAACGAAGTGCCAACAACATTTGCGCGGGGGCTCACTGCTGTACGAGATCAAAAACAGGTTGCTTAACTTAGTTTCGATGGCTTCAACATAATGATTTGAAACTATGACCAAACTAAAATTTATATTTATTAGGAGAAAATTATGGCTGTTGACAAAACAGAAATTCTAGATTTAATTTCCAATATGACCGTGCTGGAGCTTTCGCAGCTAATTAAGGATATGGAAGAAAAATTCGGCGTCTCTGCAGCTGCAGCTGCAGTTGCGGTAGCTGCTCCGGCCGCTTCTGCTGAAAAAGTAGAAGAGCAAACCGAATTTTCTGTGATGCTGTCTGCCGTAGGTGCAAGCAAGGTTAACGTGATAAAAGTTGTTCGTACTGTTACTGGTTTGGGTTTAAAAGAGGCGAAGGACTTGGTGGATGGTGCGCCTAAAGTAGTGAAGGAAGGGCTTTCTAAAGCTGATGCAGAGGTCATTCAGAAGCAACTGACTGAGGCCGGCGCAACTTGTGAACTTAAGTAATATGTTTGTTGAAAGGATATGCCTAGCGGCAAAGATGTGTCGCTAGCGCTGTCTTTTTGGCTCCATAATTTTGTATCACTGAATGCATAATCCAGTAGTCAGGAACATAAACTCTATTTTCTGCTCCCCCGGAGAAATTCTATGAGCTATTCGTTTACCGAGAAAAAGCGTATCCGTAAAAGTTTTGCCAAGCGTGCAAGTGTTTTGCCGATTCCTTTTCTGCTTGCCACCCAGCTTGAATCCTACGCTGCTTTCTTACAGGAACATATACCGGCATCCCAACGGGAAAATCGTGGGTTGCAAGCAGCATTCAGTTCGATTTTTCCAATCGAAAGCCACTCTAAGAATGCTCGCCTTGACTTTGTTAGCTATGTACTTGGCACACCTCCATTCGATGTTAAGGAGTGCCAGCAACGTGGTCTCACCTATGCTTCTCCATTACGCGCTAAAGCACGATTAACTATCATGGACAAAGATGCTTCCAAACCTACAGCAAGGGAAGTAAGAGAACAAACGGTTTATATGGGGGAAATTCCCCTGATGACCGCCACCGGTTCGTTTGTCATTAACGGTACTGAGCGCGTGATTGTGTCGCAATTACATCGTTCACCTGGCGTGTTTTTTGAACATGATCGTGGTAAAACACATTCATCTGGAAAGTTACTTTTCTCATCGCGCATTATTCCATATAGAGGCTCCTGGCTTGATTTTGAGTTTGACCATAAAGATTACCTTTATTTTCGCATTGATCGTCGTCGTAAAATGCCGATCACTGTGCTACTAAAAGCAATAGGCTATACATCAGAACAAATCCTTGCTGGATTCTTTACCTTTGATAGTTTTCATATCTCCAAAAAAGGTATTAAGTTTGATCTGGTTCCAGAACGCTTACGTGGTGATATGGCTCGCTTTGATATTGTTACGAAAAGTGGGAAAGTTATCGTTCAGAAAGATAAGCGTATTACCGCTAAGCATACTCGTGAATTAGAGCAATCTGGGATAGATAAACTTTCAGTACCAGAAGAATTTCTACTAGGGCGGGTGCTGGGGCACAATTTGTTGGACAAGGAAACAGGAGAGATTATAGCGCTGGCCAACGATGAAATTACTGATGAGCTTATTGCTAAGTTGCATGAAGCTAAAATCGAAAAAATTTATACCATTTATACAAATGATCTTGATCAGGGTGCATACATATCCCAGACTTTGAGGGTTGACGACACTACTGATCAATTGACTGCTCAAGTAGCAATTTACCGCATGATGCGTCCTGGCGAACCCCCTACAGAGGATGCGGTCAAGGCGTTATTTAATGGGTTATTCTATACACCCGAACGCTATGACTTGTCAGAAGTCGGACGGATGAAGTTTAATCGTCGCGTTGGTAAGACTGAGTTGACTGGTTCTACTACTTTGTCGAATGAGGATATTATCTCAATAATAATGATTTTGGTGGAACTGCGTAATGGTCGTGGTGAAGTGGATGACATTGATCACCTTGGGAACCGCCGTGTGCGCTATGTTGGCGAATTAGCGGAAAACCAATTTCGTTCTGGACTTATTAGGGTTGAACGAGCTGTGAAAGAACGTTTAAGTCAAGCGGAATCTGACAATCTTATGCCACATGATCTGATTAACGCTAAGCCAGTATCAGCGGCAGTACGTGAATTTTTCGGTTCTAGTCAGTTGTCTCAATTCATGGATCAGACCAATCCACTTTCTGAGATTACACATAAGCGACGTGTATCCGCTTTAGGACCTGGTGGTCTAACACGCGAACGGGCAGGATTTGAAGTGCGTGATGTTCATCCAACTCACTATGGTAGGGTATGCCCGATTGAAACGCCAGAAGGCCCAAATATTGGACTTATAAACTCGCTTGCATTATATGCCCGCACCAATAAATACGGTTTTTTGGAAACACCTTACCGTAAAGTAGAGAACAAAAAAGTTACTGATGAGATCGATTATCTGTCGGCTATTGAGGAGGGACAGTACGTTATTGCTCAAGCAAATGCGCAACTAGATCAACATAATAAGTTTATTAAGGATATTGTTTCTTGTCGTCATAAGAATGAGTTCACATTGGCAGCACCAGATCGTATCGAGTATATGGATGTAGCTCCAGCACAGATTGTTTCAGTGGCGGCCTCACTAATTCCATTTTTAGAGCACGATGACGCTAATCGTGCTTTGATGGGTTCCAATATGCAACGTCAGGCAGTGCCTTGTCTTCGCGCTGAAAAATCACTTGTTGGTACCGGAATTGAGCGAGTGGTGGCAATAGACTCTGGTACTGCTGTAATGGCTGGGCGTGCAGGTAAAGTAGATTATGTGGATGCTGGGCGTATTGTTGTAAGGGTACACGATACTGAAACACGCGTTGGTGAGGTGGGTGTCGATATATACAACCTGACAAAATATACTCGGTCTAATCAGAATACGAATATTAACCAGCGCCCCCTGGTTAAAGAGGGTGATGTAATTGCTTGTGGTGACGTAATAGCAGATGGCGCTTCTACAGATATGGGTGAGTTGGCATTAGGGCAGAATATGTTAGTTGCATTCATGCCTTGGAATGGTTATAACTTCGAGGACTCAATTTTAATTTCTGAGCGCATCGTTTCTGAAGATCGTTTCACGTCTATTCATATTGAAGAACTTTTGGTAGTAAGTCGTGATACCAAATTAGGAACCGAAGAAATCACCGCTGATATATCAAATCTTTCGGAAGTGCAGCTCGGACGTTTAGATGATTCAGGTATCATCTATATTGGTGCAGAAGTCGAGGTTGGAGACGTCTTGGTTGGGAAAGTCACTCCCAAGGGGGAGATTCAGCTGACTCCAGAAGAGAAGCTATTGCGCGCAATTTTTGGTGAAAAAGCCTCCGACGTAAAGGATACTTCGTTACGTGTGCCATCAGGAATGTCTGGTACGGTAATTGATGTGCAGGTGTTTACCCGTGAAGGGATCGAACGTGATAAACGTGCTCAGCAGATTATTGATGATGAGCTAAAACGTTATAAGAAAGATCTTGTTGACCAGATGCGGATTGTAGAGGCTGATACGTTTGAGCGTATTGAACGTTTGCTCAAGGGTAAGGTGGCAACTGGCGGGCCTAAAAAACTTTCAAAAGATTCACGAATTACCAAGGAATATCTTGAAGGGATAGAGCGACACTCCTGGTTTGATATTAGATTGTCTAATGAAGCCGCAAGTGTGCAGCTAGAACAAATTAAAGAGGGACTCGACCAAAAACGCAAAGCATTTGACGCTTTTTTTGATGAAAAGAAAAAGAAACTTACTCAGGGTGATGAATTGCCGCCTGGCGTACAGAAAATGGTGAAGGTCTATGTGGCGGTGAAAAGGCGCCTGCAGCCAGGAGATAAAATGGCGGGGCGTCATGGGAATAAGGGCGTGATTTCAAAGATTGTGCCGGTGGAAGATATGCCCTACATGGCTGACGGCACTCCTGTGGATATAGTATTAAATCCTCTTGGTGTGCCTTCGCGTATGAACGTTGGACAGATACTAGAAATCCATCTTGGATGGGCAGCAAAAGGGTTGGGTGTCAAAATTAGTAATATGCTTCATGCCCAAAGCAAGACAGCTGAAATCAGGAAATTTCTTGATAAGATTTACAACAGCAGCGGCAAACAGGAGGATATTGCTTCACTTTCCGATGAGGAGGTTTTGGAACTGGCAAAAAATCTCCAGGATGGCGTACCTTTTGCTACTCCCGTATTTGATGGTGCCACAGAGCAAGAAATCAAGGACATGCTTAAACTTGCTGATTTACCACAATCCGGACAGATTGCACTATATGATGGGAGAACAGGGGAGGCTTTCGACCGCCTTGTCACAGTTGGCTACATGCATGTGTTGAAGTTACATCATCTGGTAGATGATAAGATGCATGCGCGTTCCACAGGTCCTTATAGTTTGGTAACTCAGCAGCCGCTAGGAGGTAAGGCTCAGTTTGGTGGCCAACGATTTGGTGAGATGGAGGTGTGGGCATTGGAAGCTTACGGTGCTGCTTATACTCTACAGGAAATGTTAACTGTAAAATCCGACGATGTGAGCGGGCGTACTAAGATATATGAGAGCATTGTTAAGGGTGACCACAAGATTGATGCTGGCATGCCAGAATCATTTAATGTCTTGGTAAAGGAAATCCGTTCACTTGGGATGGACATCGACCTAGATCGGAATTGATAATTTCTACTTGGAATTAGTCTTTTAATTCTCTGTGATTCTGTACTTTATCGCCGAAGTTTTTTTGTAATGACCCCTGATTAACAGGAGTGACAAATGAAAGCGCTACTCGATTTATTTAAGCAGGTTACGCATAAGGAAGAATTTGATGCGATCAAGATTGGTCTTGCTTCGCCTGAAAAAATTCGTTCCTGGTCTTACGGCGAGGTAAAAAAGCCGGAAACCATAAACTACCGAACTTTTAAACCGGAACGGGACGGGTTGTTTTGCGCTAAGATTTTTGGTCCAGTAAAAGATTACGAATGTTTGTGCGGGAAATATAAGCGCTTGAAGCACCGTGGTGTGATCTGTGAGAAATGCGGTGTTGAGGTCACCTTGTCCAAGGTACGACGAGAACGTATGGGGCATATACAACTAGCCTCACCAGTTGCACATATTTGGTTTCTGAAATCTTTGCCATCTCGTCTTGGGATGGTTTTAGATATGACTCTACGCGACATTGAGCGAGTTCTTTACTTTGAGGCCTATGTAGTAACTGACCCCGGGATGACGCCGCTTGAACGATGCCAGTTACTAACCGAAGATGACTATCATGCCAAGATGGAGGAATATGGTGATGATTTTAATGCCAGCATGGGAGCAGAGGGTATCCGAAATTTATTAAGTAACTTGAATATTAATGCTGAAATTGATAATTTGCGACGCGATATGGGGGCGACTAGCTCAGAAACCAAAATAAAGAAGCTTTCAAAACGCCTGAAGATATTAGAGGCATTTAATAAGTCTGGTATTAAGCCTGAGTGGATGGTATTTACAGTGTTGCCGGTACTGCCACCTGAATTGCGTCCACTTGTGCCGCTAGATGGCGGACGTTTTGCCACATCTGATCTTAATGACTTGTATCGTCGAGTCATTAATCGTAACAATCGCTTGAAGCGTTTACTTGAACTGAAGGCGCCCGAAATAATTGTGCGCAATGAAAAGCGTATGTTACAAGAAGCAGTAGATTCTTTGCTAGATAATGGGCGCCGGGGCAAAGCAATGACAGGTGCAAACAAGCGTCCATTAAAGTCTCTTGCTGACATGATAAAGGGCAAGGGTGGACGTTTCCGTCAGAATTTATTAGGTAAGAGAGTCGATTATTCTGGGCGATCAGTAATTGTGGTGGGCCCTCAACTTAAACTACATCAGTGTGGGCTACCAAAAAAAATGGCTTTGGAATTATTTAAACCATTTATCTTTAGCAAACTCGAAATAATGGGCATTGCTAGCACAATCAAAGCGGCCAAAAGAGAGGTGGAGAACGAAACCCCGGTAGTGTGGGACATACTAGAAGATGTAATCCGTGAGCATCCGGTAATGTTGAACCGAGCACCAACCCTGCACCGCTTAGGCATACAAGGATTTGAGCCTGTGCTGATTGAAGGAAAAGCTATTCAGTTGCATCCATTAGTTTGTGCAGCATTCAATGCGGACTTCGATGGCGACCAAATGGCAGTGCATGTGCCATTGTCTCTGGAAGCACAAATGGAGGTCCGTACTCTAATGATGTCTTCCAATAATATCCTGTCACCAGCCAATGGTGAGCCAATTATTGTGCCGTCACAGGATATCGTGTTGGGCTTGTATTACATAACTCGTGAGAAAGTTGGTGCAAGTGGTGAAGGGATGTTGTTCCCTAATATAGGTGAAGTGTCACGTGCTTACGAAAATCGCGCAGTTGAGTTAAATGCGAGAATCATGGTTCGGATAAATGAACATGAGATTGGCGCTGATGGTGAACGACATAAAAAAATTACGCGTTACGATACTACTGTAGGGCGAGCCCTTCTATCAGAAATCTTGCCAGCTGGACTACCTTTTCCTTTAATCAATAAGGTTCTTAAGAAAAAGGAAATCTCCAAGCTTATTAATGCCAGCTTCCATATTTGTGGATTGCGTGAAACAGTAATTTTTGCTGATAAATTAATGAACTTTGGTTTTACTTACGCTACTCGTGCCGGGATTTCTATTTGTCTAGATGACATGCTAATACCAGTTCAGAAAAAAGATATTATTGCTGCTTCTGAGAAAGAGGTGCTAGAAATTGAGTCTCAATACACTTCTGGCTTAGTGACACAGGGTGAGCGCTATAACAAGGTGGTAGACATTTGGGGTCGAGCTGGGGACCAGGTAGCTAAGGCTATGATGGATCAACTTGGCACTGAGCCAGTGCGTGACCCACAAAGCGGAAAAGTGAGAAAAGATAAGAATGGTAAACCACTAATGCAGGAATCATTTAATTCCATTTATATGATGGCCGATTCTGGTGCTCGTGGCTCTGCTGCTCAGATTCGTCAGTTGGCGGGCATGCGTGGCCTGATGGCAAAGCCTGATGGCTCGATAATTGAGACTCCTATTACTGCGAATTTTCGTGAGGGGTTGAATGTGCTGCAATACTTTATTTCTACTCATGGTGCACGTAAAGGGCTAGCTGATACTGCATTGAAGACTGCTAACTCTGGCTACCTTACTCGGCGTTTAGTAGATGTAACACAGGATTTAGTTGTGGTTGAAGATGACTGCGGCACTGATAATGGCGTGGCGATGAAAGAGTTAGTTGAAGGGGGGGAGATTATTGAGGCCTTGCACGAGCGGATACTTGGTAGAATGTCGGCAAACGACATCATTAATCCGGAAAACCAGGCAGTAATTTATCCTGCCGGTTCTCTATTAGATGAGAATGCTGTAGCTGTTATCGAATCTCTTGGTATAGATGAAGTAAAGGTGCGAACTCCACTTACCTGTGAAACGCGTCATGGATTGTGCGCAAAATGTTACGGACGAGACCTGGGAAGAGGTACTGTGGTTAACCTCGGCGAAGCCGTTGGTGTAATTGCTGCACAGTCTATTGGTGAGCCGGGTACTCAGCTTACCATGCGCACATTTCATATAGGTGGAGCTGCATCTAGAACCGCGGTAGCGAGTCAGGTAGAGAGTAAATCCAACGGAACCGTC
>SPBV01000283.1 GCA_004525885.1 Nitrosomonadales bacterium | reverse complement strand
CTGTGCCCTGCCCTGCGGGTTCGCTGCGCTCACTCAAAATCGCTCCCGGCGATTTTGTCGAACCACTGATAGATTACCGAGGCTTCGAATCTCGATCTCGACGCACCAACAACAAAGGGGGCCTCTGGCCCCCTTTGTTGTTGGTATGGCGGGCAGTAGAGGATTCGAACCCTTGGTACGGGTTTGATTTTGAGGGCACCGGGTCAGCAGTAATGCGTATAAAGGCAGTATCAGGGGAATGCTCCGTGAGATGTCTCGGACATTGCGAAAACCAGAGCGGACATCGCGCCTGATCTAGCTGTTCCTCCCGGGTCCGGAATCGGGCCAGAACCTGCCATTCCCAGAATCGGGTCTACTTCCGGAAAGCCGCAACTACAATGGGATGGACTCCTCCTCCCCTAAACGGCATCCAGGTGCCAGACTGGAAGTGTTAATCACCAGTCACGAGAGAGAAGGAGTCCACCATGAACAAGCTTAGTCGCGTAGGTATTGATTTGGCAAAGAACGTCTTTCAGTTACACGGCGTGGATCGGCACGGCAAAGCCATATGGCGCCGACGGTTGACGCGTGATAAGTGGCTCAGAGTTTTACTGGAAAATATAGAGCCAGGCTCCGAGATCGGCATGGAAGCCTGTGCGGGCGCACACCATTGGGCACGCCAACTACAGGCCAAGGGCTTCACCGTTAAGCTGATTGCTCCGCAGTTTGTGAAGCCTTACGTAAAAAGCAACAAGAACGATGCCAATGATGCAGAGGCCATCTGCGAAGCAATGAGCCGGCCCAGTATGCGATTTGTGGCCGTCAAGACAGTGGAGCAACAGGATATTCAGGCTACTCACCGCATTCGTAGCGAGTTAATCGGGCAACGCACAGCCAAAGGCAACCAGATCCGAGGGCTGATAGCCGAGTACGGTCTAGTTGCACCCATAAAAATGGCGCGTTTGCGAGCAGCAGTGCCAGCCTGGCTTGAGGATGCAGAGAATGGCCTGACCGACCGCTTCCGCGGGTTGCTGAGTGGCCTGTGGAATGATCTGATAACCCTGGATCGGCGTGTGACGGAGCTTGATCATGAGATTAACATGATTGCTCAGAGCGACCCTGTGGCAAAGCGACTGCAACAACTTCGCGGCGTCGGGCCGATGGTCGCGACAGCACTGGTTGCCAATGTGGGTAATGCGAAGCAGTTTTCCAATGGCAGGCAAATGGCAGCCTCCCTGGGACTGACACCGAAACAGCATAGCTCTGGTGGTAAAGATCGGTTGCTGGGCATTAGTAAGCGTGGCGATGCCTATTTGCGAAGCATACTGATTCATGGGGCAAGAGCGGTGATCCAAACAGCCAAGCTAAAGGATGACCGATTAAGCCAATGGGTAACGAGCATTGCGGAAAGACGCCACCCGAATGTGGCCGCTGTGGCACTGGCCAACAAAACAGCGCGCATTGCCTGGGCCATGTTGAAATATGACATGGATTACGATCCTGATTATATTGCGGCTTGATGACCCATGCGAATCAGATGACCAATTAACGATAGAGCTAGCGGGAGAACCTCACTTACGATTGCAAAGCAAGCCGAACGATGGCGAACAGGTCGAACCGGCGCTGGCAGAACCCGTGAATGTCCGGGTGCGAGAAGCACGAAACTTCGATGGGGAGCTGGCGCGCGAATAGCCCATTATGGCCCGGCATCAATAGATTGGTGCCAAAATTAGAGGCCGGATATACGTGAGCAGTCGTGCCTAACCGTCATAAAACGGAATGCTTGCAAACCGAGGAGGAGTCCATATACGGACATTCGTAACGCCTGAGTTAAGCCGCCCTGCGGCGGGGTCGGCTTAAACGAATTGTTAGGCCTATGACTGACAAGCCAACCTATTGCACGCTAGTGCTTGCCGAGCTTGCCTAGTTCACTTTCCAGAAGACTCACCATCTTGCGAGCAGCGCCGTTTACCGCTTGCTCAATTGTGAGTGCCATGTCGCTTACAGATGTTGGTTCGCGCCCCGCGAGCCGCGCCTCAAGCAAACATCGCTTGTCAATTACACCTGACTTCGAGGTACTGTTCTCGTCACTTAGGTGCACTTCTAGTCTGGTAATTTGACCAGCGAAGCGCGCTAGAACGTGATTAAGAGTTTCCTCGACACTTTGAACTAGTGCCTCGTGCCCAGAGATATTCTTGTCTGTATTTACTTGGATATGCATGTCGGTTGTCTCCAGTGATAGTGGGGGTCGTAGGCCTAACAGTGTAATAGGCGTAATTCGCACTATTTGTAATAGTACCGACGCGGCCAAATGTGTAAAAGCAGTGAAGAACTAGGTTTCAGTACTTTCCCGTCCTACAAGCATAATTTCTGAATGTCGGGGTAGGATTCGATACCGGTCATCCGAGTAAATTACTCAGGTATTCGCCTGGGAAGGACTTCAACACACCCGAAACTCACCGTTCCCAGAATCAATCTGGAGGGCGACTTTGCCGCAGAACAGGACGTTCACTACAAGCAACCTGTACTAACGAGAACGGCAGCCAATCTCGGACATACAGCACAATGAAATTGTGCTCCCGAAGGAGCCGCTGTTGATACATATAAATAGCTACCAG
>SPBV01000116.1 GCA_004525885.1 Nitrosomonadales bacterium | reverse complement strand
TGGCATCGTAACAAGATTTACGAAAATCTTAGAAATTTGTTCAGGTGGAGGAATTAGTCGTTGATTCCAAAGCACGTAAAGTAACGCGCCGTGAATCGCAAGTACAAACAGCAATCCTGGTAAAAAGACGGGGTTGTACTTAACCACCATATTTAGTGCAGCTTTAATTCTGACTTGTTATTGTGGGCCAACCAGCTCTTGATAAATTTCTGATCGACTAAACCTGTCTTGACTATGCGTTTATGATTCCTATCATAAAAATGGGTTCGCGGCACTTCTCCATACCAGCGCTGATCTATCTCAAAACGTAAACGCTCGGGTATATCGCCCGCAAAGACCCATTGTTCAACCTCACGAATTCCATAACTTTCTGCCCTAGAAATAAGTTGAGGTTCATCATTTAATGTGTCGGTAGCAAACAAAATAATATCTAATTTATCTGTGTATTGACGTTTGAGTTTACCCAGCATTTTTAATTCAGTTGGACAATATTGACAATCCAGAGACCAGAAAACAAGAATAAAAGGTTTGCCCTCACGAGCAGAAATAATCTTTTTCATGCTACCCGGAACAAAAGAATGTACGCTTTCGACTGAACCTGCAGCGGCTGATAAAGTCAGCAACAATACAAATAACAGATACCGCATCACTAGTTTGCTCCTAAGCCAAATATGTTTATTGTTGCCTATTGTATTGTTACATCCGAAAAATAATCTACGTTTAACAACTAAACATAACTATAAGATGGTGTTATTGGGAAATGACAAATTACCACACGTCAATCTGCTATATCTGCAACTACATTCTTCACTTAGTTAATTTTTTATACCTAAGTTGTGCTTATTGATTTCAAAATAACCAACATATTTATAAATAGTAAATCTAACTAAGAATGAGTCGCATCCCACTTTAGTAAGTTTAACACTTAATTTGAATCCCCACATAAATAGAATGTAAAAAAAACAGAAAACTTACTACTCCTAAGTAGTTATATAAAGAGACTGGTTGGCTATATTAATACATAACAATAAATTAGTTAGATAACTGCCACTTTACAGCGTAGCAAATTCTACAAAACAATATAAATCTGTAATAACTTTCTAATTTAATAATAACTTTGTAATCAAATTACACGAATAATAGAGACTTATTTAGTTTTATAAAACATATAGTTGCTTATTTTCCTTAAATATTAATTTTATATCTTAAAGAAGTTTAGTAGGTATTCAAACATACGGAACTGTCAACTTACAGGCTTGACTTAATGTCCCCAGCGGCTTGTGAACCATAGCTAATTCTTCTATAAACTGTCCCAGCACACTGAGAGAATTTGCTATTATTTAACAACTGAGTTCAAATTGCTCTCATAAACTATAGGTAAATCATCTGGCTACCCAAGAGGAGTTTTCCAAATTTTTAGCCGAAGCCGAGCAACGTGTCTATAAAAAGGTGCTATTTGCGGTGCGTGACGAACATGTAGCACTAGATATCGTCCAGGACTCTATGATGAAACTTGTAGAGAATTATGCTGCTAAGCCTTTGAATGAAATTCCTCTTCTCTTCCAACGTATTCTGAAAAATACTACTTACGATTACTACCGTCGGCAGAAAACCCGCTCATTATGGACTACGCTTTTTTCATCTTTTTCGTCTAAAAATCAAGAAAATCAGAATGAAAATTACGATTTCCTAGAAACCCTACTGATAAAAAAAGAATCTAGTCTCAGTAGTGACCCATATGAGCAGCTGGAACAGTCGCAACTTATTGCTTTTATTGAAAAAGCAATAACAACTTTACCCTCTCGTCAACGTGAAGCTTTTCTATTGCGTTACTGGGAGGAAATGGATGTAAATGAAACCGCAGCCATCATGGGGTGTTCGGAGGGTAGCGTTAAGACTCACTGCTCGCGAGCGACCCATGCGCTTGCTGCTATAATGAAAAAAAATGGAATAGAATTATGAATGAATCTGAGTTAGGCAACAAAATCGCCCAATTGTTAGACCTTGGTCTGGATAATATCAGCCAGAGTACATTAATTCGTCTACAGTCTGGACGTAGAGCCTCAATTGAAGGCCACCACAAATTTGAAACATTAATAGCTGCCGGCGACGGCCCTGACATCAGCAGGACACACTCTTCATATTTTAATATCAGAAACCTACTGCCACTGATTACACTGCTACTAATTTTAGCAAGTTTCTCCTATTGGCAATCTTTTCTGCATAGTGATGCAAATGACGAAATTGATATACTACTACTTTCCGATGACCTACCAATTAATGCTTATCTCAACAATGAGTTTGATGTATGGCTAGACTCCTAACGGTAACATTTTGGCTATACTTCTCTCTGCCAGTTTACGCGCAATCTGAACTCGACCAATCTTCTTAGGCAAGATTAAGTTCTCAGTAAAATAAAATCTTAACACTGCTTGCTAAAGATTGGGGCAGAATAGACCCTGCCAAAAATGACAAAAATGACAAAAATACAAAGAATCATCCGGATTCAAAAGAGAGTTCCCAGAGTAAATCCTATTTGAATATACTACTCGTACTCACTCGCCATTTCATAGTAATAGGTATTAAATTCGATCCTGTGGGAAGCACCACCTTCTGAATGAATTCCTCTAAAACAACCGAGACCTCTATACCCGGATTCTGGCGGCGTCTGCTCTGCATGGCCTACGAATTTTTACTATTGGTTGCGGTCCTGTTTATTGCCGGATTTATATTCCATCTCATTTACCATGACACAGATTCACCTTACTTTAAATTAGTTTTTCAGCTTTATCTGTTAAGTGTGGCTGGTATTGATTTAATCTGGTTCTGGACACATGGTGGCCAAACCTTAGCAATGCAAACTTGGAAACTGCGAGTAATTAGTGCTGATGGGAGAAAAATTAGCATACGACAGGCAGTCGCGCGTTACTTTTTTGCAGTAACAAGTATCTCTTTTTTTGGATGTGGAATAATCTGGGCATTATTCGATCGTGAGCATCAGTTTCTATATGACAGATTAGCGGGTACCAGAATCATAAATGTAGTTCTGAAAGAACAAGAATTAAAGAATGTAGTTACTAAAAAATAATAATCTGCTAATAAGACTTTCTTCACACAGTCCCCCCTACTGTCAACCCATCTATTCGTAGCGTTGGCTGACCTACTCCTACCGGCACACTCTGCCCTTCTTTACCGCAAGTACCAACACCTGGGTCAAGCGACATGTCGTTGCCTATCATAGCAACACGTTTGAGCACGTCAGGACCATTTCCAATAAGGGTAGCGCCTTTTACTGGATAAGAAATTTTTCCATCTTCTATCATGTAGGCTTCTGCCGCAGAAAAGACAAATTTTCCACTAGTAATATCTACCTGTCCACCACCAAAATTAACTGCATATAAACCATGCTTCACTGACGAAATAATATCCTCTGGATTACTGTTACCATTGAGCATATAGGTGTTAGTCATGCGCGGCATAGGAATGTGAGCAAAGGATTCTCGCCTACCGTTACCAGTTACAGAAGCATTCATTAACCGTGCATTTAAGCTGTCTTGTAAATAACCTTTGAGTACACCGTTTTCGATTAACGTTGTGCATTGAGTTGGATTGCCTTCGTCGTCAATGTTCAATGATCCGCGTCGCTGAGCAATCGTGCCATCATCTACCACGGTCACACCCTCTGCGGCAACACGCTCGCCTATACGTCCAGAAAATGCAGAACTACCCTTACGGTTGAAATCAGCTTCCAGGCCATGCCCAATGGCCTCGTGTAATAGTATTCCCGGCCAACCAGAACCCAGCACTACTGTCATGGTCCCGGCTGGAGCAGGTTTTGCGTCCAGATTAACAAGCGCTTGATGTACCGCTTTCGCTGCATAATTATGTAATACGTCATCGGTAAAATAGTCATAATTAAAGCGTCCGCCGCCACCTGCTACACCTTGTTCACGATGACCGTTTTCCTCAACAATCACTTGTAGTGAGACTCGTACCAAAGGTCGAACATCAGCAGCCATCAGTCCGTCGCTGCGTGCTACTAGTATCACCTCATATTCTCCGGTAAGGGATGCTATTACTTGGATAACACGATTATCAATCGAGCGGGTATAGCCTTCTAGTTTTTCCAGTAGCTTTACCTTATCAGTATCCTTTAGACTAGAGATGGGGTCATGAGGCATGTAAAGCTCCCGTCCTATGCTACGCTTTACCGCCTGCACCGAATGTGATATCCCCTGCCTCGCAATGGCACGTGTAGCCTGTGCTGCTGAGGTAAGTGCGGGCAGGCTAATGTCATCAGAGTAGGCAAATGCTGTTTTTTCTCCGCTTATCGCTCGTACACCCACCCCTTGATCAATGTTGAAATTACCCGATTTCACAATACCTTCTTCCAGAACCCAACCCTCTGAACGACTATACTGGAAATAAAGATCCGCACAATCTATCTGATGTGTAAGTATTTGTCCAAACACCTGCTGTAATCTGTCTACATCTATTTCGTAAGGTGTTAGCAAGCAACTATCAGCCATCTTAAAAAGATCAATAGGCTTAGAGGCGGATCCTGCAATTGTGGTATCTGTATTCATTTTATGCTCTATAAAAAACAATATTAATGATAAAAGTTAAGTCTAGCAGAAATGCAAGGTACGATGTTTTAGTGCAGGCAAACTATTTCGTACACTTTCCTGATAGCCTTTGTTTATATTTGCAAGAACTACTCCTGACCCTTCTGGCAAATGACCGAGTACTGTCCCCCACGGATCGACAATCATACTGTTACCATAAGTCTCACGACCATTCGTATGGTGGCCACTCTGCGCAGGCGCAATCATATATGCCAAATTTTCAATAGCACGAGCACGAATCAACGTTTCCCAATGAGCCTTTCCGGTAGTTGCTGTAAAAGCTGCTGGTGCGAAAATAATATCCACCATCCCCATCGACCGATAAAGTTCTGGAAAGCGCAAGTCATAACATATGGAAAGACCGATACGACCAAACGGTGATTCCAGTGTAACCACTTCATTTCCTGCTTCGATAGTCTTCTCCTCAGCATAGTGCTCCTTACCAAGATCGATATTAAATAGATGTATCTTGTCGTAACGAGCAACTTGTTTACCGGAGTCATCATATACTAGACAACTATTCCTTACCTTATCAGGCTTAGCAGATACTAGTGGCACAGAACCACCTATAAGCCATATATTATGGCGCTTTGCAGTTTTACTTAGAAATTCCTGTATTGGTCCGCTACCAACTTCTTCCCGCACCACTACCTTATCAGCATCTTTCATGCCCATAATGCAGAAATATTCTGGAAGCGCTACCAGCTTAGCTCCCTTGGATACGGCTATATCAATCAGCCGTGCAGCTTCTCTCAAGTTAGCAAACACCTCTGGCCCAGCCGTCATTTGGATCGCAGCAATACAAATTGCACTGTCAGACGTTTCTCTAGGGTTAAATGTAGCGAGTGTTGAATCTTTAGCCATTATTCTCAATTATTAAATTTCAACTTACTCCCTTTATACCACCTTTATTTTCAATGTAATCTGGTTACAACAGGTTCCGCCCAAGTACCTGTAATGCTATATTCATTTGGCGTAATGGAACCTTCCTGTGCTTTATTAACAATTATGGTTGCGATGTCAACAACGGGGGTTGCCAATCCCAATGAAGGAGTAACCATAAAATGAAGCCCATAGGTTTCCGAGGACAAATTTACTTTCCCATCCATTACAACATCCGCCGCAGGCCCCTCGATCCT
>SPBV01000110.1 GCA_004525885.1 Nitrosomonadales bacterium | reverse complement strand
TCGAAACCGGCGACGACCCTGCTAGGTAAGTCACGCTTAATAAGCCTTTCAATGTCCATCAGTAGCTTGCTCTCATCTACGCACACCAGTGATACGGCATCGCCTTCTGCTCCAGCGCGTCCGGTACGACCAATGCGGTGAACATAATCCCCCGCCACATTAGGAAGATCAAAGTTGACTACATGCGGCAGTTCGTTGATGTCGATTCCACGTGCAGCAATATCTGTTGCAACCAGAACTTGTAGGCTACCTGTCTTGAATTCAGCCAGTGCTCGGGTACGCGCTGATTGGCTCTTATTTCCATGTATAGCGAGTGATGGAATATTATTTACGACCAGATACTCGGCCAACTTATTAGCGCCTTGCTTGGTACGAGTAAAGACGAGTACCTGTTGCCAACGGTTCTGCTTTATGAGATGAGCGAGTAAATTACGCTTGCGCTCACGGTCCACCGGATGTACTACGTGTGTCACCTTGTCAGCAGTAGCATTACGCTGTGCTACCTCAATCATAACTGGCTTATTGAGTAGATTGTCCGCTAACAACTGAATCTCATCGGAAAGAGTGGCAGAGAACAGCAGATTCTGACGCTGTCTAGGCAGCAACGTGAGTATTTTTTTGATATCACGAATAAATCCCATGTCAAGCATACGATCAGCTTCATCAAGCACAAGAATTTGAATATGAGACAAGTCTAGGGTTTTTTGTTGTACGTGATCCAGCAGACGTCCAGGTGTTGCGACTAAAATATCTACACGACTTCTCAGGCGAACAATTTGCTGCTTGATATTGATCCCACCGATCATTACCATCGAGCTTAGCTTCAGATATTTGCTGTAATTGCGAACGCTCTCCTCTACTTGTGCCGCAAGTTCACGGGTGGGAACAAGGATCAGTGCACGTATTGGTGGCCGTCCACTGGAAGGTCCCTTGATACCCTTGTCCGAAAGTTGATGCAGGATTGGTAAAGTAAAGCCTGCAGTCTTACCAGTACCGGTTTGTGCACCGGCTAGCAGATCTCCACCAGATAGTACGGCAGGAATTGATTGCAACTGAATAGGAGTGGGAACGGCATAACCACGTTCAGTGACAGCCCGAATAATTTCATCTGACAAGCCAAGAGATGAGAAAGACATAAAACCCCAAAAAGGTTACGGCCAGACATTCCAGATACGAAAGGACAGGTTTAGACTGGCGAACGAGAGAAACAAAAAAACATCTACATCAACTGAATTTTCTAGTTTAATGTAGGGCCGAGGCGCCCACATCTCTGCAGGCATCCGTAAAGTCGGTGACTAAGATGGTTGTTTTGAAGGGTATTCGTAGTGCTTGCATCGTTGCCCTTGCATATAATGTAATTCCATGCATAGATAAATGACAACCATATAATATAACACGTTTATGTTGTTAGGGTTATATATTTTCTTTAATGAATACCTTGATAGTTTTGATGCCACAGCAATTACGCCAATGAAACGTTTTTCTCGTCGTCCGCTTTTGGCACAAAGCAGGTATTTTCTAAAAAGGTGTATGGGAACTTTCTGGGGGCTCAACAAATACTAAAATAGTACAATACAGCATAAAATGTAGGAACGAGAGGCATTTTAGTAACAATAAAATCAATCAATTACACGAAGAGACTACGCTACTAACCAATGGGTCGGGCGTTCGAATCGCTCCGGGCGCGCCACTCTGGTACGAAGCTGGGCACCTCGCCCAGCTTCCCTTCTTTCGATAGCGAGACTGCACGGGCAAGGGCACGATAGTTGCCCTTGATGTGCAGCTCGTTGCCATCAAGCCGTATCTCATCCACCAATAGATTGAGATACGCCTTGCCGAATCCTGATGCCGTATCGAGTAACCGTGTCCGCAGCGCACGCGTGAATTTCTGGACGTGTACCGGCGTGAGTTTGTTGAGCGGTACTTCCCATTTATCGCGTAGTGCCGCGCTGGTGCCGCGTCCGCGCCTGCATCTGATCCGTTTTCATGGGGTGCTGGCGCCCAACGCCGGGCTGCGTGCCGCGATCGTGCCGGGACCGCCCCAGAGAAACCCGGCGATGATGCGGCCCACCACGCGCAAGAAGCACCGGCGCGCATGGGCTGGGCGCGCCTGCTCAAGCTCGTTTTCGGAATCGACCTCGAACACTGCCCGCAGTGTGGCGGGGACTTCAAGATCATCGCCGCGATCGAAGAGCCTGCGGTGATTGTCAGAATACTCACGCATCTGGGCTTGCCTGCCCGCGCACCGCCGCGCCATATTTTCAAAAGGTTAGAATGATCTAATCCCTTTCTTTTCTAGCTACGTAGTTTAATCGCGGTTATTTCTTCTGAATTATTAGCTATCGTCTTCAAACTGGATACCGCTCAAACTTTGTCCCAACAGACTTGCTAGTTCCGAGCATCTATCTAGTCGTCGTCTGGGTCGAGGACTATCGGCGCGTTGGTGGCATATGGGTTATTCGGGCTGTCATTACTTTGGGAACTACCATATTTCCCGTGCGTGTTGTTGATACTGTCCTTAGAGTATTTTGATCCATAACGGCCATGTGGGTTACCAACTGAATCTGGATCGTGTTGGTTGGTACTTAGGTTACCAAGATATTTGCCTGTTTTCTGATCTACGAGTATTTGTGGTGCTGAGTGCGCTACAGCAGTGACAAATAGAAAAATAAGCATAACTATTTTTTTCATACTACTCCACACTAAATTTAGAGAGCAAAATACTTTATTTTTTACAATTATATATCGTCTATTCCTATAGTCACACTAATTGTCCGAATTCAGCACCAAATAGGTTTTAGCAAATAAGCGAAATCGACTCAAAAACTGGACTTGGGCCATATCTTCAATAATAGGAATTGGCGGATAGGCCACTATTTGCATGTATTTGTGGTGAGATTATTCTATTAAGTAAATAATTCTCAATTATTTTATTTAATTAAAATTGATAAAAATAAATCCAAATAGTAGTTATTTATTCTTTATATATTGATAGTTATACTATCATCAGACTATCCGGTATTATTAGATGCGAATAAGTCTCAACATAATGGGTAATTTTTATTCTATAAAATAATTCTCAATCATCGCTTAATGAATTCTCAAATAGATAGACTTTGCTTGATTTTCCGTTTATCTGTTTTCTACATATTAATTCTAGTATCGGCGCAGATTCAGGCGGGTGATATACCAACTCTTGAACCAGTAGAAATAACCGCTAGATCCGATAATCTTATCGGTACAGCAAGTAGCTCAAGTGAAGGGACTGTTACAAAAATGCAGCTTGATACCCGGCCAATATTTCGTCCTGGAGAAGTGCTTGAGAGTGTTCCCGGTCTGATAGTTACTCAACATTCTTCTGGAGGCAAAGCTAATCAATTTTTTCTGCGTGGTTTTAATCTGGATCATGGTACAGATTTCCTGACAACAGTAGGTGGTATGCAGATCAATCAGCGTAGTCATGCACATGGTCAAGGTTACACGGATCTCAACTTCCTAATTCCAGGATTGTTAGATAGTGTGCGCTACAAGAAAGGGCCTTACTCTGCAGAAGAAGGAGATTTTGCTTCAGCAGGTGCTGCGTATTTAGACTATGTTCGTAAATTACCTAAAACTATGGCTGAGGTCACTGTAGGACAGTTTGGTTACCGTAGTATCCTGCTTGCGGGTTCGCCACAAATTGGTAAAGGCAATCTTTTGTTTGGCCTAAAACTTAGGGAATATGATGGGCCATGGGATGTAAAACAGAATTTTCGAAATTTTAGCTTCATTACGCGTTATAGTCAGGGCATACCTGACAATGGTTTTGAAGTTACTGCTATGGCATATAAAGCTGATGGTCTCGTGACAAATCAGATACCTAAACGTGCCTTAGAAAGTGGGATGATCGGACGTTTCGGCTCTCTAAATCCTAGTGATAGTCTAGATACATCACGATATAGCCTATCAAGTCAGTGGGCACGTAAAAATGAATTAAGTCTGACGCGTACGAATGCCTACTATGTTCACTCTCAGTTCAGATTGAACTCTGACTTCACTTATTTTCTTAATTTTCCTGCTGCAGGTGATCAAATTCAACAGGAGGAGAATCGAAATACTTGGGGTTTTAATAGTAGTCGTTCCTGGTTTGGAAATTTTGGCAAACGGCAGATGGAAAACACAATTGGTTTCCAAATGCGATACGATAATGTTGATCCACTTGGTCTTTCTCGTACACAAGGGGGCACCCCTATAGTCAAGACCGATTCTAACGGCAATCTTCAGTCAGGTACTGTGCGATGAGATATTCTAAATGAATACACATTTCCTTTTATGCTGAGAATCGTATGCAGTGGTTACCATGGCTTCGATCTATTGTAGGAGCGCGTAACGATTTCTATCATTTTGATGTAGAAAGTAATCTTGAAACTAATTCAGGAAAAACCGGTGACAATATGATGAGTCCAAAACTGGCACTTGTTTTTGGGCCATGGGCCAAGACAGAGTTTTATCTAAACGGTGGCGGTGGATTCCACAGCAATGATGCGCGCGGCGTAACGATTAATGTTGAACCTGATGACCCAACAGTTAGAACCCAGCGAGTGACACCGTTAGTTCGAACTTGGGGTTATGAGGTTGGTTTTCGTACTGGCATTGTGCCAGGTGTGCAGACAACCGTATCTATCTGGCAGCTACATGTTGATTCAGAACTACTATTCGTTGGTGATGTTGGTAGCACTGGGGCAAGTCGGCCAAGCTTACGAAATGGAATCGAGTTCAGCAACTATTGGAGACCTGTTAGCTGGGTGGTTATAGATACCGATTTTTCTATTTCTCGTGCTAGGTTTCGTGACAATGACCCTATAGGTAGTCGCATTCCAGGTTCTATGCAACGTGTTGCATCAATTGGAGTATCTGTTGATCATAGTGACTGGTTTGGAAGTGTACGTATGCGACATTTTGGACCAAGGCCGTTGATTGAAGATAATTCTCAGGTCGGATCTAGTTCTGCGCTGGTAAATTTACGTGCTGGGTGCCGCTTTGCAAAATATTTTCAAGCTTCAATGGATATATTTAATCTGATCGGCAGCAAGTCCAGTGATACCCAGTTCTTCTATGAGTCTCAATTACGTGGAGAGCCATCACCTGTGGCAGATAAACATCTACACCCTATAGAACCACGTAGTATTCGCTTTACAGTGCGTGCAAGTTTCTGACCATTAGCTACATTCAATGACACATTAATCCCATTCTAGATAAGATTTGGTGATCTCCAACAACTTATCAAATAAAACTTTGAGTGATAACTATCATTTTTAATGAGAATGCTAAAGAATATTATTAATCCATTTTTCAGGTAATAAGGTCCCAGATTTTCTATTCTCCCAGCTTGCCTTAGGGATATGAAAATAACTCTATAAACATCAGATGTCTTTGGGTACACAGGCGAACTTTTATTTGCATGATTAGGTTAGAAAAATAACACAGAACTAGTCTAAAATGTGGGACGATTCGGGATGATCTCTACAATTTTTGTGCGTCGATTTATGAACACCTATAGTAGACAGTAAATTTACCCATTTTATTCATGAAAAATAGGAGGGATATAGAAATATGCGGCGGTTATTAAAGCGGGTGTTGTTGAGTTATCTATTTGTGTTTGCTTTGTCTACTCAGGCAATGGCTGATATGTTATCCGATGCAAAGCTATTAGATGCTAAGCGTGCCTATTTTACGGGTGATTTTGAAAAAACAGAAAAATTAATTCGTCACATGGCAGAGCAGGGAAATGGATCTGCGCAAAATATTCTTGGTGTGATGTATTTTAATGGTCAAGGTGTTGATCAAGATTTTAAGGAAGCAGCAAGATTATATCTTTTGTCTGCGACACAAGGTAATGCAATTGCACAAAACAACCTTGGCTTGCTATATGAGGATGGACAAGGCGTGATCCAGGACTATCAGGAGGCTGCAAAGTGGTATCGACAGGCTGCAGAGCAGGGATATACATTTGCGCAGAATAACCTTGGTTTGCTATATACACGTGGTAAAGGTG
This sequence comes from Nitrosomonadales bacterium, assembly GCA_004525885.1. GTDB lineage: Bacteria > Pseudomonadota > Gammaproteobacteria > Burkholderiales > Nitrosomonadaceae > BJGV01. The sequence goes on along the minus strand of SPBV01000110.1, from coordinate 44 downwards.
TGGAGCAAGATTACCAGGAAGCAGCAAAATTATATCGACTAGCT
>SPBV01000019.1 GCA_004525885.1 Nitrosomonadales bacterium | reverse complement strand
TTTCGCCATCTAGCCGAAGTTGATGAACGTTGTATTTTTTCAGCCAGAAAGAATAATGGAAACAATTTATTAAGATCGGAGTGTTCATCCCTCACACATAAGTATAGAGGATAAACATCTTAAATAATTTCACCGGAAGAAGACTTTGAACAAATTAAGTGCTGGAATTGATTACTTACTTGACTTGAATACAGGCCACTTTCATGCTTTTTACTAGAAATATTTCCCGAAGAGCTTCATACAAAGATATATTGAATATGGATAAGCTCTAGGAGCAAGGAACTTACTGTGAGCATACTTAGTGTACTCCTATGGACTCCTGCTGCCGGGATTCTAGCCTTATCTTTAACGCCTAGTCGGAATACACACATAATCCGTCTTACGGCTAATCTATTTACCACTCTCACATTATTATTAAGCTGTTGGCTGGTTATCATTTATGATCAATCCGATGCTGGTTTACAGTTCTCTGAATCTATTCTGCTCAACCCTAAATTGGGTAGTTACTACGCATTAGGGATTGATGGCTTATCGTTACCCATGCTCGTTTTAGCGACCTTACTCACATCCATTGCATTGCTTGCATCTTTTACTATTTCGAGCGGTGTCAAGGGTTATCATATTAGTATCCTCCTGCTGGAATTCGGCATGCTTGGTGTATTTTTAGCTCAGGACTGGGCGTTATTTTATATATTCTGGGAGGTTACTTTAATCCCGTTATTTTTTCTGATTGACCGATGGGGTGGCAATCAACGCCACATGGCAAGTCTTAACTTTGTACTTTACACAATGGGTGGCTCGATCTTTATACTCATCAGTTTATTCGCGATTGCAGGGTATATGCCTGAACAAGGTAACTCGTTAATGGCAACTATGAGCCAGGCGGCTCAAAGTATGCCTCCAAATATTCAAGTTTTAGTGTTACTGGGATTTTTAATCGGTTTCGGGGTCAAGATGCCGATTTTCCCACTACACGGCTGGTTACCTCTGGCCCATGTTGAAGCGCCTAGCCCGGTCAGTATTTTACTGTTCGGTATTTTACTGAAGATGGGTGCCTATGGCCTAATAAGGGTTGTAGTGATGCTACCAGGGGCAACACAAGCATTACAACAATTACTAATTTTTCTGGCCTTATTCGGGATGATTTACGGTGGTTTGCTAGCTTGGCGACAAAGTGACCTTAAAACAATGGTTGCATATTCTTCGGTCAGTCATATGGGTATTGTCTTACTAGGCATTGTCTCCATGAACGAAACTGGGCTCACAGGCGCAATCTTACAGATGACTGCTCATGGGCTAATTGCCGGAGCGATGTTTCTACTGGTTGGGCTACTCTATGAACGCACACATACCCGCAACATTCAGGACTACAGCTCACTGGTTCAGGTAATGCCACGCTTTGCCGTGTTTATGACTATAACCTTATTTGCGGCGATGGGCTTACCAGGTTCGATTGGTTTTGTTGCCGAACTACACACCTTTATCGGAGGCTTTCAGCAATGGGGCACTTTAATGGTTTTCTTTAGCATAAGTATATTGGTTAGTTCTGCTTATGCGATGCGCACCATCGGCACATTATTTACCGGCCCGGTAAAACCGCATATGCAACAAATTCAAGATTTGAAAACACCTGAAATATTGGCAGCTGGTTTGCTAGTTGCGGGCATTGTGCTATTTGGTCTGCTGCCTGCACTACTAACGGATTTGTCATCGGCAACTATCGTCCAAATGAGTAGCCTGATCAATCAACGCATTCAATTGGATTAACGATGCAAATATCATCTGGGTTTAAACAAGACTCACAAATAAAGAAAGACAGGCGTGAGCAAGTCATAGCGATGCTGAATCACCTGGATCACGTTCTGCCAGGACAGGGACCAATTTCTGATTTCGTCCATCATAATACTTTACACGGTTATCAGCATATGCCATTTGAAGAAGCGCTAGCTGCATCCGAGGCATTAACCGGTATTTGCGGCTATATTCCCGAATCACAAAATCGGAAGTTCTATCAGAAAGGGCGCATTAATGACCAAGATTTACTAGCAGCACTGGCACACGATCCAAAGTTACAGGCTGAGAAAATTATTCATACATCAGATGACTGGACAATTATGCAAAGAGATATTTATCGCATTGCTATGCTATTTGATCTCCAAGCCCTTAATTCCAGCCAGATGAATTGGCAAATTGAAGAAATGGATGCTCTAGATACTGTACAGACTGATGTGCCTGAGTCAGTCCGTAATCGATTATTGGCAGGCAGTAGTATCGACCAAGGAAATATAATCAGACGACTATGGGAAAATATTTCAAATAAACTCGAGCTGGAACAAATCACCCTGCATCCAGAGAACATGCTTGACCTGTCAGATGAGCAAGCTCAAGACTGGTTAACTAGGATTAGTCCTAATCACTCAGAAAATAGAGATGCCCCGATGATTCATGAGCGAATGCAGGAACAGTCTGGTACTACACTGAATGAGCTATTAGATCAGCTTGGTGAGGGTATCACACTGCGGGGCTTTATCCTGGCATTGGGTGGAATAGACATTCTTGATTTCGTTCGTCCACAACTGATACGAATCTGCGCATCTGCTATGGATGAAGGTGTAGCAGCCTGGCAACTGCCTGAACGCAACCAATTAGGTCTTTATGCCGCCTGGCTAGCTACAGCTCAGTATGACTTGAATCCATTTTTATATGATTTACCTGACTGGCAACGAGTCGTTGCCGAATTGCCTAATGACGCGGTCGATAATATTATTTTGCAGCTGGGCCATATGGAAATACCGGTTGAAAAATGGGAAGGATATCTGCGTAGACTGGCACTTGAATTACCAGGCTGGTCAGGGTTGATCAACTGGAGGCAACATAACCCGAAATACCACACTGAAAATGATGCAGCACCTAAATTGGAAGATTATCTTGCAATTCGGCTGACTTTAGACAGACTCTGGCTAAATCAGACTTGCCAAGAAATCTGGAAAATTGAGGCAAAATTAAGTTCGTTGCAGTTCTATTTCCGTCATAATCTTTCAGAATTTATGGTGCGTAGATCCTTGTATCATGGTGGCCTGCCTGAATACCTGACTCAACCGGCCGAGTCACTCATCAAAGGTGCTGGTTCCGAACGAAAAAAAAAAACCGACTGGAAGCAGCTAGCCAACCTGATCTGGACCTGGCAGTTTAGTCCGATGGTAGACACTAATACTAGACATTCAGTATTCAACGACGGCTGGCGACTGTTCCGATTATTTCAACACTTAGGGCTAAGTGCCGCACACGTTCAACAATTGCAAAAAGTAGATTTGCAACAGTTTCTGGTGATACTAGATGAATTTAACATCACTGAACGTAGTAAGGTTTGGCTTTATGCTTATGAGCATAATTACAGGGAAGCTTTCTTCCATGCACTACGTGCCAATTATAAACGTGGTCGCTGGGCCACACGCGACAAACGACCAGAAGCACAAGTAGTATTCTGTATTGATGAACGGGAAGAAAGTATTCGCCGTCACCTTGAAGAGCTGAATCCTGCCATTGAAACGTTAGGTGCTGCTGGATTTTTTGGTGTCCCAATGAACTATAAAGGGTTGGATGATACTCACAGAGCAGCACTGTGTCCTATTGTCATAACACCGGCTCACGAAGTCGATGAAGTCCCAAGAAAGGACAGCGAGAAGTCGCTACTTAAACATAATAGAGGGCGCAAGTTTTACAAACGACTAGCCTATTTGCTAAACCAAACCCTGCGACGTAATTTATTGTTGTCGCATGTGGCCATTGATGCGCTAGCTCCGTTTACTTTAGCAGGGTTGATAAGCAAAACATTCTTGCCCTCATATTTTAATGCGGCTAATAACAGTCTACGGCAGAAAATTGTAAACAAAGTGCCAACTGAATTGCTGTTCACTTCTGCAGATTCTGTTACCGTAGCAACCCCAGACAACCCTCAACCGGGCTTTACAAATAGGGAGCAGGTTGATCGGATTGCCGGCTTCTTGCGCAACGCTGGCCTGACTTACGGGTTAGCGCCGATCATTTGCTTTATGGCACATGGGTCGACTAGTCAGAATAATCCACACGAAGCTGCCCACGATTGTGGCGCCTGCAGCGGTCGACGCGGTGGACCGAGCGCACGTGTATTTGCAGCAATGGCTAACCGTCCCGAAGTGCGCACATTGTTGGCACAAAGAGGTATCAAGATTCCTGAAGATTGCTGGTTCGTCGGTGCCGAACATGATACCTCTAGTGACGCCATTGTCTGGTATGACGTAGAAGACATTCCTCAAAATTTGCAAGCTGCTTTCGATAATTCAAAAACCTGCCTCTTGCAAGCCCGTGCAGCTTCCGCTCACGAGCGCTGCCGGCGGTTTTTTTCAGCTCATAATCCAGCGTCACCTTCGGCAGCTATGCGCCATGTAACAAATCGTTCCAACGATCTAAGTCAGGTTCGTCCTGAATATGGGCATGCCACCAATGCTTCAGCAGTAGTTGGTCGACGCTCTGTCACGCAGGGAATCTTTCTCGATCGACGCCCTTTTCTAATTTCCTATGATCCGACTCAGGACCCAGACGGTAATCTTCTCGAAAATATTCTGCTGAACGTAGGTCCTGTTGGTGCAGGGATTAATCTGGAATACTATTTTTCCACGATCAACAACGAACGTTTTGGGTGCGGCACTAAAATTCCGCATAACATTACAGGTTATTTTGGTGTTATGGAAGGAACCAGCAGTGATTTACGCACCGGTTTACCACTACAAATGGTAGAGATTCACGAAGCGATGCGTTTACAGATTGTGGTGGAAGCAAAAACTTCAGTACTTGGAGAAATTTATGGCCGACAGGAAAGTATACAAGAACTGGTAGGCGGTGGCTGGGTACTCTTAAGCGCGATCGACCCTGACAGTGGCGAAATCTCTATATTCGAGCGCGATGTAGGTTTCATTCCCTGGCAAGCTAAGGCAGAAGATTTACCTATCTATAAAAGGTCACCAGACTGTTACCAAGGTAAATCCCTGCCCGTCTCACCAGTACTGATTAAACAACCAGACATGATGAATAACAACTAAGCTAATGGACGTATTGGTCATATTTATCCCTTTATTACCATTAATCGCTGCCATGATTATTGGCGTAGGCAAGATATTTGGCTCACTCCAAAGTGAGTCTATTGTTACGAAAATCGCTATCTGGGCTAACATACTATCGTTTCTTCTAGCTCTAACCCTGCTGAGCGCAGATTTACTAGGTATAAATGCTGGTTCATTTAGCGCAGGGCAATGGCTGAACAGTGGGTTTTTAAATGTAAAAATAGATTTTATTACTACTGGCTTTAATGTTAGCTTGGCAGCATTGTTCTCACTCCTGTTGATCATCGTTACTCGCTTCTCAATCAACTACATCCACAAAGAACCCGGCTTTCACCGGTTCTTTTTTATCTTAAGCCTATTTTCTTCAGCGATGCTGTTACTAGTGCTGTCAGGTAACACCATTGGCACCTTTATCGGCTGGGAAATTGCCGGGTTATGCTCTTATCTGTTGATAGCCTTTGCCTATGACCGTCCGGTCGCCGCTACCAATGCAACTCGTGTATTTATCACTGTACGTATTGGCGATGCTTGTTTTATTTTGGGGATAGGCCTGAGTTATGCTTGGGTTGGCTTTAACTGGAGCGATATAAATGCTGCTGCCACTCTAAGTGTAACAGCCACTCAGCTAACCGCTGGACAGGCAACCTCAATTGCTCTTTGTTTTGCTATCGCAGCATTTGCGAAATCAGCACAACTGCCGTTTACGTCCTGGTTGTCTCGCGCGATGGAAGGGCCTACACCGTCCAGTGCGATATTTTACGGTGCAGTAATGACGCATGCTGGAGTCTATCTTGTCATTCTATTGCGACCTATTTTTGAGCATGCACCCTTTGTAATGGCCCTTCTTGCGGTCGTGGGCTTAATGACCGCCATCTATAGTTTTATAGTTGGCCTAACGCAAACAGATGTAAAAAGTTCATTGAGTTTCGCTATATCCGCTCAACTGGGGTTGATGTTTCTGGAATGTGGCCTAGGTTTTTGGCAACTAGCAAGTTGGCATCTCTGTGCGCACGCTGTTGTTCGCTGTTATCAAGTGTTAACCGCCCCCTCGTTCCTGCATTATGTACATGGCAACCCAATGAAACCGATTGCTCCAGTTATTGCAAAGCTGCGCTGGGTATATGTTGCATCGTTACAGCGCTTCTGGCTGGATTCAATTGCCGACAGATTTGTAGTAAAACTCGTACGTGGATTTGGGCACGATTTGACCAATTTTGATGATCATATAGTTGATCGAATTATGGGTACCACTGCCCCCACAGACCGTGCAATATCATCCCTAGTACAACTGGAAGAAAAAGTCATAGGCTTTCAATTGAGCCATGACCCAGATGAATTTAGTCGTGGCAGCGGTCTAGCTGGCAAACCTTTCCAGTGGTTAGCAGATATTATGAGTTGGTTTGAAAATCGCTTGGTATTACGAGGCGTTGGCATGGATACAATCCATATGGGGCGCAAACTTGGACATGCCGCCAATAAAATTGAACAACTAATACTTAAGCCTCAATATTTATTGTTGTTTGTATTTATTGCATTACTAGTAGCATTTTGAGTCTCTGATGGATATCAAAGTTACCCTCTGGTCAGCAACAACAGCGTTTCCACTGTTATCAACCCTGATGCTGGTTCCGCTAGCGACTATGATTTTTATCATGTTTTCACGCTCGGCAGCAGTTGCACTGCGTTTTGGTATTGCCGGAACACTGTTGACGTTATTTCTCTGCACCTATCTACTGGCTATTTTCGATCCTGACAACCCCGGTATTCAGTTATTCGAGGAAATAAACTTCGCAGGTCTTAGTTACAGTGTTGGCGTTGACGGAAGTAGCATCCTATTTATTCTACTGACACCTGTTTTAACTCTCCTAACGCTGGTCTATACCTTAATTGTCCGTCCAGTTTCAATTCGATTATACGTTTCTTGCTTGCTAGGATATGAAACTATTTTGATTGGTGCGTTTTCCGCACTAAACGCGATGCAATTCTGGTTATGGTGTTTTCTGGAACTCGTTCCAGTGGTTTTGTTGACAATACATGCAGGAACCGGGCTAAACAGACGACCAGTAATCGCGGTATTGATGCAGTATTGGGTTAGCGGTTTACTTATGACATTGTTCGGCTTTATTTTTCTTGCTTTTGGCTATATGAATTCGGGACATGTTCTAACTTTCGATTGGCTGACATTAACCCAGAATAATGCCTACCTACAAAATGAAGTAATCATTTTTATTCTCCTGTTCTTTGGCTTTGCCATTCGTCTACCATTATTCCCGTTTCACGGCTGGTTTCCATTACTAGCAGAACACGGTACTGTCGCGACTATCCCTATTTTCATAGTCGGCTTGAAGCTAGGTATTTACGCACTCATTAGGTTTGTTCTGCCAATAGTTCCAGATGTTGCTGAGCATTGGGATGGGCTTGTACTTACGTTGAGCTTGATCAGCATTTTTTATGGGGCATTATTGGCATTGATGCAAATTAATATTCGCCGATTGCTGGCTTTTGCCGTCATTAGTCATACGGGCATGCTGGTCATCGGTGTCTTCGACTCTAATTACCACGGCTGGGAAGGTAGTATTATGCTTTCTATAGCCTATGGCATAGCGGCAGTAGGTATGTTGTTTAGTATCGGCATGATATATGAACGAACTCGAACTGCTTTCATCCCGCGTCTGGGTGGACAGTTCGATACCAATACTACGATAGCAGTTATGTTCGTAATCTCCGCTCTCAGTACGATGGCTATGCCTGGTACACCTGGGTTTGATGGCGCCCATCTACTCATTGAAGGTACCATTGATAAATACGGCTGGCTTACTGCCACTGCGATATTGATAGGCAATGTCCTAGCCGCCGCCCTCTTACTACGTGCTTTTCAACTGATATTTGTCTCAACACCTAAACGAGCCAAACAACCCTTCGGCAGCACTCATCACTCGGTCAAAGGAGAGAGAATTATTGCTGCGGTGGTTTGCTCATTACTCATCGTCACTGGCTTTTACACTACACCATGGGCACGTATTATAGACCAAGGTGTCCTAGTATCTTCTGCTGAACCACATTCCATACATGGTACAAAGAAATTTGATACGGTAACTTCCCCCATTGATACCAAGGATAACCAAGATGAGTGAATCCATCTTTCCAATATTAAGCCTTGTTATTCTGTTGCCCTTATTCGGTGCTATCGCAACTTGGGCTACCCGCAGTGCAAAACTAGCCAAAAATATCGCGCTAACGATAGCTGGTATTGAATTGGCCCTGACACTGCTCATAGCACTACAGCTATTTAATGCCAATAATGGACATTTTCAACTGGTCGAAAAATATTCTTGGATACCGCTGCTAAATATTGAGTATTTGATCGGCATTGATGGCATTTCAGTGCTATTTTTACCAATGACAGCGCTGTTGACAATGATGGCTATTATTGCCTCGTGGAATTCAGTACAGTACATCCCTCGGTTTCATTATGCATTCTTATTAGCACTGGAGGCCGCTACTATCGGGGTGTTTACCGCACTGGATACCGCGCTATTCTTCTTGTTCTGGGAACTAACACTACCACCTTTTTTCTTTTTAATCGGCCTATGGGGAGTAGGCTCTCAGCGACGCGGTGCGGCGATGAAATACGTTCTGTATATGCTATTTGGTGGTGCTGCGTTATTGTTTGCAATCGTTATACTAGCAATGAATCATGCAGATGTAATCGGTGGCACTATTCCCCAAGATCTTTCCTTTAGCTTACCGATCCTTTTAGAAACACCCTTGGCAAATAATTTACAAACGCTGATCTTCTTATTATTACTGTTAGGTTTTGCTTTCAAAGCGCCGTTAGTTCCGTTTCATTCTTGGCTGCCAACCGCCGCAATGGAGGGCCCAGTTCACGTAACGGCAATACTAACTGGTCTAAAACTAGGAGTTTACGGCATACTACGCTTTACCATGCCGCTAGCACCCACTGCAGCTGTTGAATACAGCTGGGTGCTAGGTCTTCTTGGCGCCATTACACTTCTTTATGGTGCGCTGATTGCATTGCATCAAACTAACTTACGTCGTTTACTGGCTTACGCTAGTATTAGCCATGTTGGCCTAGTAATAATCGGTATTTCATCCTTAAATATTCAAGGTGTTCAAGGTGCGATTTTTCAATTACTCAACTTTACTCTAATCTCCAGCTCCTTGATGCTGGTTGCTGGATTTATTCATCATCGACTTGGTAGCACTGAAGCTATCCACCTAGGTGGCCTAGCTAAAGTGATGCCACGTCTAACCTGTTTTTATTTTTTATTTGCCCTGGCAAGTATTGGAATGCCAGGAACTAATGGGTTTCCAGCAGAATTATTACTGATCATTAGCGCATTGATTACCCACCCTAGCTTGGGTATAGCTGCATTGCTAGGTTTAGTGCTTAGTGCGGCTTACATGCTATCGTTTACCCGGCGTGTATTTTTTGGTCCAGTCACACATACAAGCATAAATTCGACACAAGATTTATTGCCCCGTGAGATGGCTTTATTGTGTATCCCTGCATTATTAGTTTTAGGGTTTGGATTTTTCCCAGATTATGTTCTTAACATTAATTATATGGCGTCAGAAGCTTGGCTATTACATTTATTTAATGGGGCTCGTTAGTTTTTTCCCTTGTACATGTATTAGCTATGCGCCAAAAGAATAATAACTTGATAGCAACATCCTGCTGTTATTCTACTGTCTGTCCTTGTTAAGTTTATTTAATTTAAGATAACGACACTGGAGGAGAAGATTTGAAAAAGTTAAATACTGGAATTGATTATTTACTCAACTTGAATACACTTCATTCTCAGGCTTTTATTGATTTGGCTACGGAACGCCGCAGATACAGAGGCGATCACCCAACTGAAATAGCGGCTCTCAAGTGCATGGATGGCAGGCTTAATTTACCAGTTATGACAAAAACCGCGCTCGGCATCATCCAACCTTTCCGGAACTTAGGCGGAAGGTTCGACCTTGGCTGGCCATTTTTTCAATCTATTTTGGATAGCTGGATCCAGTATTCGATTAGACGTGGTAGGCACTGCTTGACATTTGTAACGTATCACTATGCACGTGGTGATATTCACCGCGGATGCAGAGGATTTAATTATGATACTGATGCTGCCAGAGATATGGCTATACAACTTAAGGCTCAGTTTGACCGTATTTATGGAAAGGGCGCTGTTGTACCGATTGTTTGTGGTATTGAAACCGACCTCGATGCCCTAATTTTACATGGTGACGACGGACGTGCAATTGACCTAGCAGAAGTAAAAAAATCATCTAAGATAGAACTGGAAAGTATGCTTCGCTCGTTGTACCCATCAATGCCTGAAAGAATTGCCATGGACATGATGCCATTAATTGAAGGAAACATCCGACACATTGCCGAAATTCGCGCCTCTAACAGACCCATCGCGGAAGTTGAACATAATGAATGGGTTTTGGGAGTGGGGCGCGGTTTTGACTGGCTACACGCTATCAATACAGCCTTCTTAGTAGGGCCCTTTGACCCAAATCTTTCTGTTGCTATTGAAACTGCTGCAACACTTTTACTAAACAACATTGAAAATGGTCGAGGTAACCAAAGTGGCACTGTACTCATGACCTCTGCCGCGTACAGAAGTATTGGTGCTGAACATGAATTAGCTAAAGAAAAGGCAATATATTTAAGTAAATTTGCTACCAATGTTATTAAAAATAAAGTTCCAGGTTTAGTGCCTCACCTACAGATACTTACCGGATGTACTGATCTCAATACAAGAAAAATTGAAGTGCTAGAGCGTCTAGATACTATCGAGAACTTAACTCTTGAATAGACTCTTTTAAGCTGTGGAAATAAAGGAAAAATAAAAAATCACCAAAAACAATTTTCTTAAACTAACAATATTTATAAATAACTGGAGCTGATCCTTATGAGTGCTACTGACTCTTCCCTACCAAAAGACGGACTGGCAGGATTAAAAGAAAACTTTAGATTTGATTTTCTTTCTGGCTTTCTTGTATTCCTCTTAGCGTTACCACTTAGTTTAGGTATCGCTAAAGCTGGTGAGATCCCACCAGCAATGGGGGTGCTCACCGCCATGATCGGAGGTATGCTTGTAAGTTTTTTTGCTGGTTCTAAAATTACTATTAAAGGGCCGGCTGCCGGGCTGATAACCATCTCTGCAGGATGTGTAACTGCATTTGGGGGTGGTCTGGAAGGTTGGCACCTTGCACTGGGCGTTATTGTAGTTGCTTCCGTACTTCAAGTTATCATTGGTCTCCTGAAAGCTGGCTCACTCAGTGATTTTTTTCCACATTCCGCAGTACACGGGATGTTAGCGGCCATCGGCCTTATTATTATTTCTAAACAAGCACATATTTTATTGGGAATCGATCCTGCTACATTAGCAGGGATGAAGCCTTTGGCACTTTATGCACAAATCCCTAGTTCCATTATGCATGCCAACATACCCGTTGCAACAATTGGAATCATTGGCTTAATAATTCTATTTAGTATGCCGAAAATAAATATCAATTTTATCAAAAAAATCCCAGCCCCAATGATCGTGTTGTTAATAGCGGTTCCTGCGGCCATCATTCTGAATTTTAATGTAACGCAACCCGGACATGCCCTAGTTAAAATTGGAGATTTTTGGGGATCTATAGGTTACAACCCTGATTTCTCCGGAATAGGAACTGGTGTTTTCTGGAAGTATGTATTTATGTTTTTAGTGGTAGGTAGCTTGGAGTCCTGCCTCACAGTAAAAGCCATGGATAATATGGACCCCTGGAAACGCCAGTCCGATTTCAATAAAGACTTGGTCGCTGTTGGAGTAGGAAATACACTTGCAGGAATATTGGGTGGATCTCCAATGATATCTGAAGTTGCACGTAGTTCAGCAAATATAGGTTTCGGTGCTCGTACACGTTGGGCAAATTTCTTCCATGGTTTTTTCTTATTTATTGCCATGCTGCTGATGATTCCTGTAATTGAACTAATCCCAAACACCGCATTAGCTGCCATGCTAATCTTTGTTGGCTACAACCTTGCCGCACCAAAAGAATTCATTAAAACTTACAAGACCGGCAAAAGCCAATTGATAATCTTTCTAGTCACTATTGCAGTGACTATAGCAACTGATTTACTTGTAGGAATAGCCTCAGGAATCATAGTTAAATTTATCATCCATTTTATGAATGGGGCTACTTTTAGAAGTCTCTTCAAAGCCCGTTATGAATTAATAGAAACTGATGGCAAGTACAACTTGACTGTTCAGGATCCAGCAATATTCTCAAATTTAATTGGCTTTAAGAAAGTGTTCGAACGATTCCAGCCTGGTAAAGAAATAATAATTGATTTCAGTAATTCCAAACTTGTCGACCACACTTTTATGGAATTTCTTGAGAACTTTGAGACCGAATACCATCGTACTGGTGGCAACGTAATAGTAAATGGTTTCGAGCAATTTGAGCTTTTCTCAGATCACCCGTTGTCGGGAAGAAAAATAAAAAAATAATCTACTAAAACAGGAAGATGAATTTTATATATATGATATCTTTATTTCTAACTCTTTGATCAATACCTCTAAAAACAAGAGCCAATCACATTCCTAATAATAATTATGACAAACTAGCTCCAAACAAACCAGGCCTCACAATGTAGCCTCTCTTGAGGTAATCAATTTTCGATAAAACCCAAGACGGCGTATATCGATTTTTCTTTCCTGCATTGCTAGCGTTAGCGCACAACCCGGCTCTTTAATATGCAGACAATCGCTAAATTTACATTTCCCGATGTAAGGATGAAACTCGATAAATCCCCATGCCAGATCTGTATTGTTAATATGATGCAAGCCGAATTCCTGCAATCCAGGAGAATCAATAACGTGGCTCTTTTTATTGAGATGATAGAGATGTGCGTGGGTGGTAGTATGCCGTCCAGCATCAAGTGCGATGGAAATTTTTGCAGTGGCACGGTCAGCAGTTGGAATGAGGGCATTGATAAGGGTTGATTTTCCCATCCCGGACTGCCCCACTAAGACGCTTAAATTACCTTGTAGGTATGGCAAAAGTGGCGCGACATCCATTTTTGCGCTGAGCTCTAATAATGTATAGCCTAATTCTCGGTAAAGTGAGAGAAAAATTGCAGCGGATCGTGTACGCTCAATAAGATCAGCCTTGTTAAGTATTATTAGGACCTTTATATTCTGATTCTCGGCAGCAATGAGGCAGCGGTTTACTAGTTCCACATCGAAGCTTGGAACAGCAGCGAGTACAATAATAATTTGGGTGATATTTGCAGCGATAAGCTTTTCACGGAAAGCGTTGCTACGATACAGTAGCGTACTGCGCGGGGAAATGGTTTCAATCACACCTTGGCCCATTGTAGTGCGTTGAACCTCAACTTGGTCACCACAGACTGCACCATTTTTTTTCCCGCGCATCACACAGGAAAGAATCTCTTCGTTTGTAAATTCAACCAGATATTGCCTACCAAATGCAGCGACTATTTGTCCAGTGATAGGTATAGGTATAGGTAGTGCAGATGAAAGACTATATACTAGGTTCAAATCTTAAATAGAGCGTCAATCTTTGCCGCACAAATAAAATCGTTCTCGGACAAACCCCCTATTGCGTGGGTTGTGTATTCTACTCGGCACTTATTGTAGCTCAACACTATATCGGGATGATGATCTTCGCGATGCGAAATCCATGCCACTGCATTAACAAAAGCCATAGTCTGATAATAATTTGTAAAATTATAAGCCTTACCTATCAGTCTATCGAAAAACTCCCACCCATCAAGTTGCCCCATCATTGTTGTAATTTCTGAAGATATAAGTGGTGGTACACCTCCTTCACAAGGCTTACACTGTCTGGATGCGAGACTATTGATAACAGTGTTCATTATCTCTCCTATAAGTAGTAATAAAGAAAATGAATCATTATGACCTATTTCTTTATAAAGTTAATTATGCGCTAAGTTTTGTAAGCGCGCTATTCTTACCAAGGCGGGCGGATGCGAATCATAAAATGCTGAATGTAGTGGGTCAGGAGTAAGTGTGGAAGCATTATCTTGGTATAGCTTTACTAGTGCTTGAGTAAGATCGCTAGCAGATGCTTTCTCCACAGCGTATGCATCAGCCTCAAATTCATGCTTTCGTGAATATAAACTTGATAACGGCTGAAATAAAAAGGTAAATGTAGGCATTACTAAGAAAAACAGTAACAATGCCATTGCAGTTGAAGGTGAGGATGCAGCGGACAGAACCTTACTCGATGTAAATACCCCTAGTCCTTGATAGAACCAGTCCTGTTGCATTAGGTAACCCAGCATCCACAAGAAAACCAGACTCATAGCAAAAGTCCAGGAAATACGCTTGATAACGTGGTGACGCTTAAAATGCCCTAGTTCATGTGCTAATACTGCTACAATTTCAGGTGCACTAAGATGTGAAAGTAATGTATCAAAAAAAACAATACGTTTGGTCTTACCAAAACCGGTGAAATATGCATTTCCGTGGCTGCTGCGACGGGATCCGTCCATTACAAATAAACCACTCGATTTGAATCCACATTTTTGCATCAATTGTTCGATACGTGCTTTGAG
>SPBV01000200.1 GCA_004525885.1 Nitrosomonadales bacterium | reverse complement strand
TATTGTTAGTAGAGGGTAGTATCGATGTTCTAAAGCAGGATACTCAGCGCCGCATGAAACAAATTACTACTATACATCCGGGTGCGATAGTGGGTGAGATGGCGGTAGTGGACGGTGAAAAGCGTTTTGCCACTTGTATTACGGCAGAGCCTTCGGTATTGGCAGTGCTAACACGAGATGCCCTGGTTCAAATTATTGACAATGAGCCCAGACTGGGCGCGAAAATATTGGTACAGCTACTTGCTATGATGAGCGAACATCTGCGCGAGACTAGCGGGAAGCTTATAGGTTATCTTAAAGTATAAACTAAAGGGCCTAGCGGCTCGACTCTTGATGAAAACATGGTGTGGCGCTGTGTCTCTCCCGCTTATTATATTTTTAATGTTTTTGCCTGTTCTTGTTAGTGCTGCAACAGATACCCCTTTTATTCTGACAGACGATCGAGGACGTAGTATCTTTCTGAAGCATTCCGCAAGACGTATCATTTCGCTTTCTCCTAATATCACTGAGCTGGTTTTTGCTGCTGGTGCAGGTGACAAACTCGTGGGCGTGAGCAGCTATAGTGATTATCCTGATGTTGCTAAATTTATCCCGGAAATTGGAGATTCATCCAGTCTGGATCTAGAGAGAATCGTTGCACTTAGACCTGATCTAGTGGTTGCTTGGGGCAGTGGAAATAAAGTAGCCGATATCGATAAACTTGAGAGGCTAGGTTTAACAGTATTCGTCACTGAGGCAAACAATCTGGAAGATATTCCGAGGTTATTACGGAAGACTGGTAAGCTAGCAGGAACATTCGCAAAAGCGGAACTTGCGGCGAATGTTTATGATGTAGAATTGCGGGAAATTAAGCGGCACTATAAAAATCGACAACCAGTTGGAGTGTTACATTTAATATGGTATCAGCCGCTAATGACTGTGAGTGGCAGTCATATCATTAGCGACATCATCAACATTTGTGGCGGCATTAATGTATTCGCCTCCGCCCCTTCTTTGACGCTGACGATATCTGCAGAAAGCTTACTAAAAACAGACCCTCAGATGATCATTAGTAGCATACCGCTCGCATCTTCTGAAGCGGGCGCAAAAGAATTATGGCAGCGATTTCCAAATATTAGGGCTGTGAGGGATAGCCACCTATTTTATGTTCATCCCGATTTGATCCATCGCCAAACACCGCGTATGCTGCAAGCTGTGAAAATAGTCTGCACACAAATTGAAAAGACGCGGGCAGGCTAAGAAAAGAAGAAGGTTTTTGTAGAAAGAGATAGCGTCTTTTATAAATTAAGTATATTTACAGCTTATGGTGTTGACACCTAAAAGCTAGTGGGGGGGGTAATCAGTGATTGACGTATTGCTAGCAAATCCCAGAGGTTTTTGTGCAGGGGTAGACCGAGCTATTGAGATAGTAGAGCGGGCTTTGACCATGCATGGCGCGCCAATTTACGTACGTCACGAGGTGGTACACAATCGCTTCGTGGTAGAAAATTTGGAGAAAAAAGGAGCTGTATTCGTCGAAAATCTTGATGAAGTGCCAAGTGGAAGTATCTTAATTTTCAGTGCGCACGGTGTTTCTCACGAGGTGAGACGAGAGGCCGAAATCAGGAAATTCAAGGTATTTGACGCTACTTGCCCGCTAGTTACAAAGGTTCACGTTGAAGTGGCCAAAATGAGAAAACAGGGCAAGGAGATCATCATGATTGGCCATCTAGGGCACCCAGAAGTTGAAGGTACGATGGGTCAGGCTGAAGGTGATGGCAGTAGTATGTATCTGGTAGAAACAGAAGAAGATGTTGATAATTTACAGGTCAAAAACCCTACCAATTTGGCTTATGTTACTCAGACTACGTTGTCGGTGGATGATGCCACCCGGGTGATCAAAGCATTGAAACGGCGTTTTCCAGAAATTACCGGGCCCAAAAAAGACGATATTTGTTATGCCACGCAAAATCGTCAGGATGCAGTCAAGATGATGGTTAAACAATGTGACTTAGTAATTGTGGTTGGTTCCCCCAACAGTTCTAATTCTAATCGCCTATGCGAGGTGGCGCGAAATGCTGGAGTGGACGCATACATGATAGACCGTGCCGAGCAATTACAAGAAAACTGGTTGAATGGGAAATCTCGGATTGGCATCACTGCTGGGGCCTCTGCGCCAGAAATCTTGGTGCAAGAAGTAATCTCACGACTCAAACAAATAGGAGCAGGGCAAGCTGAGGGTGGAGTGAATGTGCGGGAACTAAGTGGCGTGGTTGAAGATGTTGTGTTCCCGCTACCTAAAACTTAACCGGGGCGGCGGCGTTCGACCACCCCGGCAATTTTATCCTGGTTACCATGCGTGCTACTAGTTAACTCGTTCGCGCCAGGAGACACGTTTACCACCAGCACCACCAGAACCAATATTTGCGCCCACGGTGGCTTTAGCTCCGGTACTTTCGGTCTTGATTATTTTTATAGCGCCACTAGGTAGTTTCACTACTACGAATCCCACAGTAGCGTTATTAGATTTGATAGCTGCAACGGCGTTTGCCGCAGTCGTAACAAATGTTCCCTCAAGATAATTGAGCTGATAGAGCCAGCTTTCCCCGCCCACACTACATGCCGTATTCGATGGAACATTGGTCGCAAATATTATCGTTCCCAAAATCAGTTGTGGGTCCACATTAAGTCGTTCTCCTGGTGAAGCGTTACCAGGATTAAAATCAATATACCAGCCATTCTTGGTGACCCAGTTCATTGTCGGGGTGCTGGTAGTGGTGCGGGTGTTGGCCGTGAGCGTAGTTAACGTACGAACCTGCATATCAGAACGAATACGTAAATCTCCCAAATCAGTTTGCAGATCTTTAAAGATATACATGGAATTTTCATAGGCATAGGGTAGCGCTGGTATAAGCGTTGCCCCGTCTACCAGGTCGTTTGTCCCCAGGTATCTCCCTGTTCCCACGATGATCAAGGGAGTAGAGCCTTTAACGGTAAGTTCCGGTCTGGTGGTAATCGATTGTGGACGTGGGGGACTAGAGTCATCTTTCAATGTTGCAAGTCGCATCACGGTCGCAGTAGCTGTAGTTAAATCAAAGCGCCAGACATTTCCTTGTAAATCTCCGCCGTATGTCCATTTTGTACTATTGTTGCTGCCGAAATCGTCTGCGAAGGCGGAAATTTTCGCAAAGCCGAGAGGGGTGCTTGTATCCCCAGCCCCGGTATCAATTTTCTGTAGTACCGCTCCTGTGATCGCATCTAGCACATAAAGATAGCCCCTGCCGTTACCCGTATCTGGAAAACGATCAGTAGCGTTCGGCACATTGTTATGGCCGGAGGTAACCAACACTACCCACTTGCCATCGGATGCGCGCTTGGTTACAACCGGATTGCCATGAGAAAACCCAAGATCGGGGTCAACTACATTACACAGCGTGGCATCCGTACAAAACTCCCACAATCCTTTTGGGGTAACCGGGTCGGTCACGTCTAGCGCATAGTAACCGCGCCCACCTCCATTTAATCCGCCCACAATGATTGTTTTCCAGGCAGAAGCGACGCTGTCGAACACGTCCATTGTAACGGGCGAACCATCCACGTAGTAGCGATGATTGTTTGCATAGTTTGTAGCGGCTAGTTTATACAGTGTAGGAAAAACGGATTTGGGAATAAAAGCCCATTCCTCCTCACCAGTAGTGCCATCAAAAGCATGAAGCATACCGTCATTTGCTGCAACATAAAGCATAGGGTCTCGGCTGGTTTGTGCCGATTTAAAGGCAGAATACCCGGTGTCAGCGAAGGCATAAGCTGGTATGCGAACAT
>SPBV01000011.1 GCA_004525885.1 Nitrosomonadales bacterium | reverse complement strand
TTACGTGCTTTGGAATCAACGACTAATTCCTCCACCTGAACAAATTTCTAAGATTTTCGTAAATCTTGTTACGATGCCAAAAGTAGAAGAGGTGCGTAAACTTGATTTGCCTTTACTTCCTTCAAAGCCAAAGCCAAAGCCCAAGCCCAAGCTCAAACCAAAGCCCAAGCCCAGATTAGTAGAGAAGCAGCAGCCGCAGGAGGCTGTATCTGAAGATCCAGTATTGTATGAGGTCGAAGTGGTTACGCCACCATCTCCTCCAGTAGCAGTGGTAGAAATGTCAGTTCCAGAGCCAGCACCAGCACCGACTGGCCCTATCACTCTTTCTACCGAATTGTCTGTTACATGCCCAGAATTGACACCTCCATCCTATCCGCCACTTTCGCGGCGGCTTGGTGAGGAAGGAAAGTTAGTGTTAAGAG
Organism: Nitrosomonadales bacterium; assembly: GCA_004525885.1. Classification (GTDB taxonomy): domain Bacteria; phylum Pseudomonadota; class Gammaproteobacteria; order Burkholderiales; family Nitrosomonadaceae; genus BJGV01. The sequence continues at coordinate 18,837 of SPBV01000011.1, read as the reverse complement.
TGGAATTGGATGAAAGTGGCTACGTGAGCACTGCAAGTGTAGTTGAGAGCAGTAGTTACAAACGTCTTGATGAGGCAGCGTTGACCGCAGTAAAGACCTGGCGCTGCAACCCATCTCTACGTAACGGACAGCCAGTACGGGCTGTAGCGTTGCAACCTTTTAACTTCGTACTACAAGGGCGTTAATATTATGGAACAAGGACTAGGATTTGCCAATTTTCTTACCCAAGTTGATGGTGTTGGCATCAGCGTACTTGTATTGTTGCTTTCACTTTCGGTGGCAAGTTGGTATCTTATTCTCACCAAAAGCATTGCTAATTTTCTTGAAAGGAGACGCGTGGAGGTTTTTCTTAAACGTTTTTGGAATGCTGATTCACTACAGGATGTGAACTCTACTCTAAATAGTGGTTCAACTAATAATGCTTTTGCTCAACTTGCACGGCTCGCGTTGGATGCTGCTGCTGATTCAGAAAAGCATGGTTTGCAAAAACTAGCAGCAGCGGGTGGTGCAAGCGAATTTATAACTCGTGTGTTGCGAAACGGTATTGACCAGGAGGCTACTCGAGTAGAAAACGGGCTTACAATTATAGCTTCAGCTGGCTCTGCAGCGCCATATATCGGTTTATTTGGTACAGTGTGGGGCATCTATCATGCACTGGTACAGATTGGCCTTTCCGGTCAGGGTACGTTAGATAAAGTGGCTGGTCCGGTGGGTGAGGCCCTTATCATGACAGCATTGGGATTAGCCGTTGCAATCCCAGCGGTTTTAGCATATAACGCATTTGTTCGCCGTAATCGCATATGGTTGGCACGCTTGGAGGCTTTCGCTCATGATCTTTTTGCGTTAATTTCAGTTGGTGCCAAGACTAATAGCTCAGCAGGTGAAGTGCGACCGCTACGTGTTGTGCCTACTGTTGAAGGGAGGAAATGATGGCATTTGGTAGCATGGATAGTAGTGGAAGTCAGGCACCAATGGCTGAAATTAATGTGGTGCCACTGGTGGATGTGATGTTAGTTTTATTGGTAATCTTCATTATTACTGCACCGCTACTTACACATTCAGTCAAGGTGGATTTACCCAAAGCGTCGAGTAGTCCAAATATCACGAAACCAGAGCATTTTGAACTCGGAATCAAAGATGATGCGAGTCTTTACTGGAATGGTGAGCCAATTGCACTCATGCAGCTAACATCGCGCTTCTTAGAGAAGGTAAAACAGGATCCGAATACAGAGTTGCATATACGCGCCGATGGGCGTGTTCCTTATGAACATGTTGCACAGGTGATGTCAATTGCTTCTAAAGCTGGGTTAATACGCATTGGGTTCGTCACAGATCCATCCCAAGTGAAGCATCCATAATTATGTATGCTTAGCTTAGGGACAGGATTTTTATTGTTAGACATTAATAATTTAAAAACGACAGATGCAATTCTAGTCTAATTAAAATACGAGTAAATGCATCATAGGTATGATGGGTGAATGGGTTTTGCGGCTTTAACAGAGTTTATTATAAGAACAATTAAACTGGGTTGTGAGGACAGATTCTTAGTTATATTAATACTTGCTTTAGCCATTTGCTGATATCTGCAATTTCTTCAATGCAAACTGAATGTGCCATCTGGTACATATTCCATTCAACATAATAGCCTAATTTAAGCAGTTGCTGTCTTGATAATGTCGCTAGCTCCATCGGAATAACTAAGTCATTACGACCATGTGCCATAAAAATTCGGGTAGACGCATTGGCTTGATGAGCTTCTGTCGAAAGCGTTTGTGCCAGAGGCAAATAACTCGAAAGTACCATGATGCCAGCAAGTTTATCAGGATAGCGCAAGCCGGTCTGAAGTGCCATTGCGCCCCCTTGGGAAAAGCCTGCCAGCACAATATTTTCTGGTTTAATGCCATTCTGTTTTTCCCTGTTAATCAGTTTTTCTATTGCAGATTGTGAGGCGCGTAATCCAGTTACATCTTCGTCGCTACTCGAGATTTGATTGGATATGTCATACCATGCGCGCATCACAGACCCACCATTAATAGTAACCGATTGCATTGGGGCATGAGGGAATATAAAACGGATATGTATACTAGATTGCAGATTAAGCTCTTGTACAATGGGAACAAAATCGTTTCCATCTGCACCAAGACCGTGCATCCATAGAATAGAGTGAGTTGGTTGATTTCCGGTTTCAATTACAATACTGGGCAATAGGTCGGCGGATATATTGGTCATATGTAAGGATAAGGGCAGATTGAATAGTAAATTTGTGATAGATGGCCTAGAACTGATCGGCGTTATATTGAGTTGAAGTTCATTTATTTGTTTGGACTAATTATTTTATAACTACATCATTTTGTTCAGAAGTTTCCGGAATATTTATTTGTAGCTCATGAAATAGGGCACGAAAACTTTTGGGTGGCTTATTGGTTGACATTTCTTTATGAACGTTTCGCACGAGTGTCCGTATTCGTTGCAGGTCAGCGGCAGGGTATTCCTGTGCAAATTCAGCAAAAGCATAGTTATCCTTCAACAAACAATTTCGCCAACGTTCTATTAAATGTATCCATGCGATATGTTGCTTAGACGTGCCGTCCCAGGCGGATAGCTTTTTCTGAATTTGGCCCACATCTACTTCACGCATCAGTTTTCCGATGAATTGTATTTGTCGACGGCGTGCTCCATGCTTACGTATTTGCTTGGCTTCAATTATCGCCCCCATTAATGTATCTGGTAAAAAAAATTCTGCCAATTGTTGAGGACTAAGCTCAACTAATCGTTCACCAATTTTTTGCAACGCATGCATTTCCTGCTTAATTTTAGTTTTGCTGGTCGTAGCGTCCTGTTTGAGATCATTATTCAGAGCATTTTGCATGGTGACCTGTTCATAGTAGGATTAAGAAGCTGCTATCATAGCGTCCTTTGGATCTAAATCCCATTTAGACTCATCCAAATGTATTTCAGGGTATGTGAACAGACATTACGACCAAATATTCTGGTTGAACGGGTTTTCTTTTAAATCAAACTTATGGGCGATATTGATATGCACTCTCCAAGTTTTTCTTATCCAGTAGAAACTCTCCAGCAGATAGCAAATGATATTCTGTATTGTGCCAAGAAAGGAGGTGCAAGTAGCTGTGAGACCGATGTTTCAGAAGGTTTCGGTCAAAATGTCACAGTACGTAAAAGTGAGGTGGAGACTATTGAATATAACCGTGACAAAGGATTGTCAGTCACAGTTTATATCGGCCAGAAGCGTGGCCATGCTAGTACCTCTGACTTCTCCAAGCAGGCTGTGGGTGATGCTGTAGCTGCCGCCCTTTCTATAGCCAAATACACTGCTGAGGACGATTGTGCTGGGTTAGCAGATACTAACCTATTAGCAGAGGAGTTCCCAGATCTTGATTTGTATTATCCATGGAATTTATCGATAGATGAGGCAATACAACTTGCTCAGACCTGTGAAGAGGCTGCTTTTGGAGTTGATAAACGTATTGTCAACTCTGAAGGGGCCTGTATTTCGTTAAGCGAATCACAATTTGTGTATGCAAATAGCTCCGGATTCATGGGTGGTTATCCGACTTCTCGTCATGGTATTAGCTGTGCAGTGATCGCTGGTCAAAATGACACTATGCAGCGTGACTATTGGTACAGTGTGGCTAGAGATGCAGATGACCTGGAATCGGTCGAATGTGTCGGCAAGAAAGCTGGGATGAGGAGCGCGGCACGCTTAGGAGCAAGAAAGTTGCCTACTTGCGAGGTGCCTGTTTTGTTTGAAGCACCCGTTGCTTCAGGTTTAATAGGCCATTTTATTAGTGCTATAAGTGGCGCTAGTCTCTATCGAAAGTCATCCTTTCTATTGGATAGCATTGGTAAAAGAGTATTTGCACCGGGTATTCATATACATGAATTACCCCACATAAAAAAAGGGTTGGCTAGTAGCATATTTGATGATGAAGGGGTTTCAACTGCCGAGCGCAAAGTTGTTGAAAATGGGATTGTACAGGGCTATTTTCTTGGTAGTTATTCGGCACGCAAGCTTGGGCTATGCACTTCTGGAAATGCTGGCGGTAACCATAACATAATTATAAGTAATGATGCGCCTTTGGAATTTTCTGCGATACTCAAGAAAATGGATAAAGGGTTATTAGTAACTGAGCTACTTGGCCATGGCATCAATCCGGTTACGGGTGATTACTCCCGGGGCGCAGCGGGCTATTGGGTAGAGGGTGGCGAAGTGTGTTATCCGGTAGAAGAAATTACTATCGCTGGTAATCTAAAAGAAATGTTAAGTGGTATCTCAGCAATCGGAAACGACATAGTAGTGCGTGGTTCTAAACAATGCGGGTCACTACTAGTCAAGCAGATGACTGTTGCAGGGGGTTGAATGGGGTGCTACTAAAAATCCAATTTATTGTTGTATTTATTACATATTTCCTTGGTTGTAGCGGCTATTAATTTTAGTTTATGATTTAAAAATTTTATTTTTTGTACGACTAGCTATTTCCCATGAGTTAGATTGCAGGCTATAGTCGTTTATCAATTATTTACGAATGGTTATAGAACTAATGTAGTAGTCTATATTTAATATGCCGCATAGGTTCTTACTTCACCTACTCAAACTAATATTTTGTTAGTGTTGTCTCTCAATGAATTTACATCTCTTCGTTCCAAACTTATTCTGGCCAGACTCTACATTTCCTGAAATTTACCAGGACTTATCATTGCCTGCAATTGAAATGCTTCTGGCAAAGAGTTCACAGTTTAAGAATGAATCACAAGGAGTCGAAGCTTGGTTGTGTAACGCCTTCAGCGTGGAGAAGCAGCAGGATTGGCCAGTAGCACCCTTTACATTGCTAGCAGATAAGATAGGAAATATGGAAGTAGGCAATGGTTACTGGTTACGAGTTGACCCGGTACATTTGTTAGTCGAACATGATCAAGTCTTATTGGCTGATAGCCGTACTTTCCGCATTTCGCTAGAAGAAGCTCGCAAATTTGCTGACGTCATTAACAAATATTTTACTGAGGATGCTCTTCACCCTCCATCATGTGGAACTGGTGATAAACGGCGCATGATAACCTTTTTACCTCTATACGCTGATCGTTGGTACTTGTGTATAGCGAGAACACCTCTTATTCATACTCAACTACTCAGTGAAGTCGCTGTCAAAAATATAAATAATTTTCTTCCGTTTGGTGCTGAGAAAATATTCTGGAGTGGGATACTCAATGAAATCCAAATGCTATTACACGAACATCCTCTAAATCAAGCTCGTGAAGAGCGTGGGGAGTCAGCACTGAATGGTGTTTGGTTCTGGGGAGGCGGCGTTATGCCAAAGATTGTTATTTCTCCTTATACCCACGTATGGAGCAATGATGTTCTCCCCTGTGCTTTGGCTATGGCTTGTGGCAATAGTTATGCGGCACTTCCAACTAATGTGAAGGCATGGCAGCAATCGATTACATCTGGTAGGCATCTTGTTTTTCTTGATTCCTTACATGGAAAATCCCAATATGGTGATGCCTATGGTTGGCGTGAAAGCCTTAAAGAATTAGAGAGGGATTGGTTTGATCCTCTACTAGCTATTTTAAAAAAAGGCCTTATTAACCAGATAGTTATAACTACAATCAATAAAGATTACGCTAGAAGTTTTTCCATAACAAGAAGTAATCTTTGTAAATTTTGGCGTGTAAAGAGATCATTTTCAACGTATGTTGGTTGAGGGATACAGTTATTCTAAGTGAAAATTGAGTCGCGCCTAGTTATGTTCAATATATTTTGGCAGCATACAATATCTTATATATAATAGACATGGAAGTAATGCCATCAGAGAGCAAAATCTCTCAACATCCAGTAGTGCTACAACGAGAACAATAAATCTATGGCAGATAACCTGTTAAATACTGATTTAAAAGTGCAAGATTCTGAATGGGATATTTCAGCAAGTCGCGTTACTCAAGCTATTAAAGAAAACAAATTCTGTTTGTTTTGTCAGGTGATCAAGCCTGTGAAACAAAGTGTAAACATGTGCACGCACCATGAAATTCTAATTAGAATGTCTGAGGAAGAAGACAATCTGATACCGCCAGGTACATTTCTACCTTTTGTTGAAAAATACAAAATGATGCCCCTTTTAGATCAGTGGGTCGTGAGGTATATACTGCAATGGATTTCCTCTCACCAATTAGTATCGGGGTCAATGTTTTTTATAAATGTAGCAAAGGATACGGTTTGTGACCCTAATTTTCCTAATTTTGTTCGAGATCAATTACAGGAGACCGCTGTTTCTGCAGAGATGATATGTTTCGAAATAGAGGAATCGGACGTATCAGCAAATCTTAAATATGCTTCTATGTTTGTTTCTAAAATCAGGGATTACGGTTGTCGTGTCGCATTGTGTAGTTTTGGTCGCGACCCATCTTCCTTTGATTTGCTAAGAAATTTGAAGATTGATTACTTAAAAATTGATGGGAATATGGTTTGCTATATGTTTCAAGATCCAATCAACCTTGCCAAGGTTACAGCAATAAACAGGGTTGCCCACACAATAGGCATTCAGACTGTTGCGGAGCAAGTTGAAACAGACGATGTAATTGCCAGATTACGGGAAATTGAAGTGGATTTTGCGCAAGGATTTGGCTTGGGGAGGCCTCAACCGATTGATACACTTGCATAATTCTGTGCAATAAATAAGAAATATAAATGAAAGGCTAATCCTGTGCAGAAAAAGTAGTTTCTAACTCATATTTTTATACATATAAATCACAAATTAAAGACAGCAAGATAGTCATTCATAGTCTTGTGCTATAACCATCCATAGCTTTTCTGAGTAGTTAGCACTCAAAATTCCTATTAAACTGCTTTTGTACTTCTTAATTTACATGTCATTGTATTTTTCATAGTTTCTGATTTCTTTTAGTTCGAATTAATGAAAGGGTGTAGTTTATCGCTTGAATGATGGGTATTTTCTTAAGAAATAGAGATTAGAATAGTTTACCGTATGCCAAAAATTATCTCCCGAAACTATACGCTACAGTCCTTAGAATCATTAACCAGGCATGGTATTCATCCTGTTTTAGCTCGTGTCTACGCTGCCCGAGGCATAGTTGAACCTGGCCAAATTACGAAAAAGCTATCTCAGCTAGTTCCATTCGAGAATCTAAAAAACATCTTAATAATGTCTACGTTTCTTGCCGATGCAATTATTGCAAAAAAGCGTTTACTGATAGTAGCTGATTATGATTCAGATGGAGCTACTGCCTGTGCAGTGGGCATACGCGCGTTGAGAAAATTTGGTGCAACGGTAGATTATCTTGTGCCAAATCGTTTTGAGTATGGCTATGGTTTGACTCCGGAGATCGTACAACTTGCCGCCACTATAACTGATGGAAAGCAGCCCGATATACTCATTACGGTAGATAATGGGATCGCTAGTATAGAAGGCGTAGCAGAAGCTAATCGCCTTGGCATGCAGGTGCTTATTACTGATCATCATTTACCTGGAGATAAATTACCAGATGCTACTGTTATAGTGAATCCAAATCAGCCAGGCTGTAATTTTCCAAGTAAAAATATAGCTGGTGTAGGTGTGATGTTTTACCTGATGCTTGCATTACGTGCAGAGTTACGTGTACGTGGGAAATTCGTCTCAAAGAAAGAGCCTAATCTTGCTAATTTACTTGATTTGGTGGCATTAGGAACTGTTGCTGATGTGGTAAAGCTGGACGAGAATAACCGAATTTTGGTACAGCAGGGGTTGTATCGCATTCGCAATGGTCGTGGTTGTGCAGGTATAAACGCTTTACTTGGCGTGGTGCGGCGAGATTTTAGACAAGTATCCACTTATGAGCTAGGATTTATGCTGGGGCCAAGATTAAATGCAGCAGGAAGACTTGACGATATGTCGCTTGGTATTGAGTGTCTCATTACTGATGACAAGTTTCATGCAAAGCAGATCGCCTTGCAGTTGGACGCACTCAATCATCAGCGTCGAGAAATCGAAGCAGATATGCAGGATAGTGCGCAAGTTATGATAGAGAAGATTCTTATTGACCAAGGTTCAAATCAAAACGATCGAATTTCGCACAGTCTAAGTTTGTTCGATTCTTGCTGGCACCAGGGTGTAATTGGCATCCTTGCATCTAGAATTAAGGATAAATTATATCTTCCGGTGATCGCTTTTGCTCCTGGAAATGATGATGAAATAAAGGGCTCTGGGCGATCTATTCCTGGGTTTCATCTACGAGATGCATTGGATATAGTTTCTAAACTCAACCCTGGTTTGCTCCTTAAATTTGGTGGCCATGCGGCAGCAGCAGGTTTGACTGTGCGCATAGGTGATTTTGATAAATTTCGCGATGCTTTCGAGCAAACAGCACAAACACTACTTACTCCTGGGGATCTATTGCGCATCATTGAGACAGATGGCGATTTGAACGAATCCGAAATGAATCTAGAGCTGGCTCAGTATCTTACAGAGCAGGTGTGGGGACAGGGTTTTCCCTATCCTACGTTCAATGCCCGCTTCGAAGTAGAAAATCAGCGCGTAGTAGGTGGGAAACACCTGAAATTAAAGTTGAGAAAATATATTTCAAATACTAATAAACAAGCGTTAAGTCATCTTTATGACGCGATGTTATTTTTTTACCAAGATTCTCTTCCTAAAACAATAGACGCTGTTTATCGACTCACAATTAACGAGTACAGTGGTAATACTACCTTGCAACTTACACTGGATTATTGGGCTCCAGTTTGAAGATTGTCATATCGAGGTAGTTTTTTCTTATAAATAGCACTAAGGTTTTTAATGTCGATTTACGAAAAATGTAGTTAGAATAATGACATATAATATCCGAATTTAACCAAAAGGTTGGGGTTTATTGTTTCAACTATTTTTTATTATGAAATCAGATGCAATTCAAATTTATCGTTCCCAAGCCTGGTTCAATAACCCACTACTCTAATTTTGATGGTTCTGGAGATGCTTTTGTTCTCGCTAAGATGGCGCAACAGGAAAAGCCTATCGTCATCATTGCTTCGAGCGCGTTAGAGGCACAACGATTACTGGAAGAAATTCCTTTTTTCTCACCTGATCTGAAGATACATCTCTTGCCTGACTGGGAGACGCTCCCTTACGATAATCTTTCACCACATCATGATTTAATTTCCGAACGTCTTGCTACCCTTTACCAAGTCATGAGCGGTTCTTGTGATGTGCTGATTGTTCCTGTTACGACTGCACTCTATCGTATGTCCCCACGCGAATATCTTGCTGCGCATACATTTTTTATAAAGCGGGGAGAAATATTCGATTTGGAATTATTGCGTAGTCAGATGGCTCTGGCGGGTTACACCCATGTAACCCAGGTACTCTCACCAGGCGAATACAGTGTGCGCGGTGGGTTGATCGATTTATTTCCAATGGGCAGTTTATTACCTTATCGTATTGATAGAATGGATAAGGAAATAGAGTCCATCCGTACTTTCGACGTAGACACTCAAAGAAGTATCTATCCAGTTGACGAGATACGGCTACTACCAGCCCGAGAGTTCCCGTTTAATGAGGATGGCCGCACATGTTTTCGAGGCAAATTTCGTGAGAGATTCGAAGGTGATCCATCAAGAAGCCATATTTACAAAGATGTGGGTAAAGGCCTTGCACCTGCAGGAATTGAATATTATCTACCACTATTTTTTGAGCAGACCGCCACATTATTCGACTACTTGCCAAGCTCCATGTTGCTATGTCTGCATCATGACGTCCATTCAGAAATAGAGAGCTTCTGGTGTGGCACTTTGTCTCGTTATAAGTTGTTACGAGGCGACACCAATCGACCTCTAATGCCACCAGGGGACTTGTTTCTCACGATAGAAGAGTTCTACGGAGCACTTAAATCATATCCGCGAATCAAAATTCAATCTGAAATTAAGGAATCACAATCTAAAACTCAAGATTTTACTAGTTGTTTGCCACTTATACAGATTGACCGCCGCGCTATCAATCCTACAGAAAAGCTTGCCACATTTATTGCTGAATTTATGTTATCTGGTAAGCGCGTGTTGCTTTTAGCAGAGAGTTTAGGGAGACGAGAGTTGATCATTGACTATTTGAAACAATATGATCTGTTTCCTGAAATTTGTAACGACTATACCCAATTTTTAGCAAGCACGAAATTATTTATGCTTTGTGTGTCTCCATTACACAAAGGATTTATTCTAACCGGAGATGGACTCGCTTTTATTACTGAGAGTGAACTTTATGCCATACATCTTTATAAAAGACGTGGGCACGCATCGCGCAATATAACATCTGTAGCAGATACGATGCTACGTGATTTGTCTGAAATAAAGATCGGTGAACCTGTGGTGCATGAACAACATGGAATTGGTCGCTATTCAGGCTTGATGAAAATGGATCTAGGAAATAGCCATCATGGGCAACTGAGTGAATTTCTGTCACTTGAGTATGACGGCGGCGATAAACTTTATGTTCCGGTTTCACAACTACATCTTATCAGCCGATATAGTGGTGCGGCATCAGAGACCGCTCCTTTGCACAGACTTGGTAGTAGCCAATGGGACAAGGCCAAACGTAAAGCAATTCAGCAAATACGTGATACTGCTGCAGAACTGCTAAATTTATATGCACAGCGGGCTAATCGCGCGGGTCATGAATTCGGATTTAGGCGGCACGATTACGAAGCCTTCGCTGAAGGTTTTGGTTTTGAAGAGACGCCCGACCAGGCCTCTGCTATCCAAGCGGTGATTGAGGATTTAACTTCAAGTAAGCCAATGGATCGTCTGATCTGTGGAGACGTCGGTTTTGGTAAAACAGAAGTGGCATTGCGAGCAGCTTTTGTTGCTGTTTCGAATGGAAAACAGGTGGCAGTGCTTGTGCCTACTACGTTATTAGCGGAGCAGCATTTCCAGAATTTTTCTGAACGTTTCAGTTTGATTGCCGACCAATGGCCAGTAATAATAGCAGAGATGTCGCGCTTTCGTTCAACCAATGAACAGGCTCAGGTAGTAGAGGGATTGGCTCAGGGTGGAGTAGACATCGTTATTGGAACTCATAAATTAATCCAAAAGGGTGTGAAGTTTAAAAACCTTGGATTGGTCATCATTGATGAGGAGCACCGGTTTGGTGTACGCCAGAAGGAAAAACTTAAGAGTCTTCGTTCTGAAGTGGATATATTAACGCTAACTGCTACACCGATTCCTCGTACACTTGCTATGTCATTAGAAGGTTTACGTGATTTCTCTGTGATTACCACAGCGCCACAGCGGCGGCTTGCCATCAAAACTTTTGTTAATCATTTTTCTAAAGGAATCATTCGAGAAGCATGCTTACGAGAAATAAAACGTGGCGGACAGATTTTTTATTTGCACAATTCTGTAGAAACTATCCAGTCTACATACAATAGTCTTACACGGTTGTTGCCTGAGGTAAGTATTCGTATCGCCCATGGACAGATGCGTGAGCGTGATCTAGAGCATGTGATGAGAAACTTTTATCGACAGCAATTCAGTATGCTACTTTGCACCACGATCATCGAGACTGGAATCGACATTCCTAGCGCCAATACAATTATCATCGATCGTGCAGATAAATTTGGTCTTGCACAATTGCACCAGCTGCGTGGGCGGGTCGGTCGTTCCCATCACCAAGCCTACGCATATTTGCTTGTACCAGAAGAAGAGGCTCTGGGTATACGAGCTAAGAAACGTATTGATGCAATCCAGTCGATGGATGGATTAGGTGCGGGGTATTATCTTGCCATGCATGATTTAGAAATTCGCGGTGCAGGAGAGGTGTTAGGAGAATCGCAAAGCGGTGAAATGCATGAGATTGGCTTTAACCTATACAGCACTCTATTAGATGCTGCCATAAAATCTTTAAAGGAGGGGCGCGAACCTGATATGGAGCACCCCCTAGGTGTTACCACCGAAATCAATTTGCACGCACCTTCCTTGCTACCAGATAATTACTGCGCTGATGTACATGAGCGCCTAGTATTGTATAAGCGAATGGCAAATTGTGAGAGCTGTGATCAGTTAGATGATATGCATCAGGAATTAGTCGACCGTTTTGGTCTCTTTCCAGATCCAGTAAGAACATTACTGGAGTGCCACCGCCTACGTATTGCAGCTAGGCCTTTAGGCATCTCACGCATAGATGCTACCGCCGAAAGTATATTAATTCAATTTGTTCCCAGCCCTGAGGTAGACGCGGATAAAATCATTGAGCTTATTCAGAATAATAGTGAATACAAACTTTCTGGTCCTGACTGCTTAAGAATACAGGTGCAAATCGAGAGCATTTCAGATCGAGTGGTGAAAATAAATGGTTTGATTAAGGAGTTAAATGGATCGAAGAGCCATTAAATTTATGGTGTTTAGGAATTGCTCAGTGTGTGACCAAAATCCATAATAAAATTATGCTTGTTATACCAATAGATATACTAAAATTATTACGTTAATTCTGAAGGGATCTGCGGTATGGACCTAATTATTCAGGGAATTGAGATTGAGACTAGTGACCTAAGGGAGCTTGCAAAATTCTCGAGTGCGAGCCAGATAGAGCGCATTTCTAAAAATGCATTTAGACTAGTTGGGGCTAGTCAGCAGGAATGTATACCACCGTACTGCCTGGACGCGAAACTTGATTTCGCTTTTGTGAGTCGAACAGTAAAACTTGCTAGTTTTAGTCTGGTAGCAATGGATATGGATTCCACGCTTGTTGGTATCGAGTCTATAGATGAGATTGCTGATATGCATGGTATCAAGAAACAAGTAGCAGAAATTACTGTAAAAGCAATGTGTGGTGAGATTAATTTCTCTGAAGGCCTTAAACTCCGCGTGGCACTTCTTCGAGGTTTGGATCAGAGTGTCTTACAGAGAGTCTACGACGAAAGGTTGAGGTTAAATCCTGGTGCTGAAAAGATGTTGAAACAGATGAAAATTGCTGGTATCAAAACGATGCTTATTTCAGGTGGATTTACCTTTTTCACTGATAAATTAAAAGAAAGGTTAGGACTAGACTATGCTGCTGCCAATACGCTCGAGATCTTAAATGGCAAGCTTACTGGCAGATTGGTGGGGGAAATCATAGGCGCTCAGGGAAAAGCCAGAATGTTAAAAGGTGTTTGCAACGAACTAGATTTTAAGAGAGAACATTTAATTGCTATCGGTGATGGTGCTAATGACCTGCAAATGTTTGCAGAGGCAGGGGTGAGTATAGCCTATCACGCTAAGCCAATCGTTCGGGAAAATGCCACATATACAATCGACCATGTTGGTTTGGATGGGGTTATTAATTTATTCAGATGATTGGGTATGGTAGAGATTTATTGGGAAAAAGAATTCGTGGCAGTATTCATATGAGAGCGTAATTATTAATTTTGTTAGGAATTATTTCTTGGAATATCCCTATTTAATAGGTCCATTGCCAGAGAATCGGTCTAGATAAAGATAGATTACTGGCGTGATAAAAAGTGTAATTATCTGTGAGAAAAGAAGTCCCCCAACTACGGCAAGTCCTAGTGGCTGTCGTAGCTCAGCACCAGCACCCAAACCTAAAGCAATTGGCATCGCACCCATTAGTGCAGCCAATGTAGTCATCATGATCGGCCTAAAGCGTAACAAACAGGCAGTTCGGATTGCCTCATACGGTTCCATATTGTTGTTACGCTGGGCATCAAGAGCAAAGTCGATCATCATGATGGCATTTTTCTTGACTATGCCGATTAGCATCAAGACACCAATCATAGCAATTATTGAAAGTTCCATATTAAATAACCACAACATTGCTAATGCACCAACTGCTGCTGACGGTAGCCCAGAAAGAATTGTAATCGGGTGGATATAACTTTCATATAACACACCAAGTAAGACATAGATTACTAGAAGTGCAGCCACGATTAGTACTACTTGGCTGGTCTGTGAAGATTGGAATGCTGCCGCATCTCCAGCATAATTTGTCAGTATACCTGTCGGTATATTAAGATCATTTTTGAATTTATCTATATATTTAGTAGCATCGCCTAACGAGGCGCCAGGGGCAAGGTTAAAAGAAATTGTTTGAGCTTCTAATTGCCCAGCATGGTTGATAGAGACTGGTCCAATTTCGCGTTCGACTGAGGCAACGCTTGAAAGCGGAACTATCAAATTATTCTTACTTCGAACATGTATTTTGCCCAGATCTCTTTCGTCGACACGATATTCATCTGCAACTTGCATAATTACTTGATAGTTGTTGCTTGATGTGTAAATTGTTGATACCTGACGCTCACCAAAAGCGGTATAAAGTGCTGAACGGATATCTGCAATCTGTACGCCTAATAGATTAGCTTTATCACGATTGATATTCAGACGTACTTGTAGACCTTTAAACTGCGCATCACTGGTTACATCACGAAAAACAGCCTCTTTTCGCATGAGTGACATAAGCCCAATAGCTGCTATATGTAAATTTTCTGCATGCACACTGCGTAAGACATACTGATAGCGACTTTTGCTGATGCGACCACCTAACCTAAGATTCTGGATAGGGTTAAAATAAACTTTAATACCTGGGATAACATGTACTGTACTACGTAAATCCTCCAGCACTTTATCCATAGACAGACGCTCGCTGTGTGGTTTGAGAGTCATATACAGGCGTGCGCTGTAGCTGTCATTGGCGTAAACAACAAGGGTCTTAACAGCTGGATTGGCGCGGATTATTTTGCTAGTCTGTTGTAGTAGCTTAGTCATAGCAGGGAAGGAAATATCTTCAACAGTTTCTACTGATATTAGTGCTTGGCCGATATCTTCGTTAGGGAAAAACCCCTTGGGTAGGAGGATAAATAGAGCACCAGTTGCAACAAAGGTGCCGATTGCAATACCCAGAATTACCTGTCTATGGCACAATCCCCAGTCGAGCGCATATTCATATGAGGATAACATTCTGTTAAATCCACGCGCGAACCATTCGGTCAAATTTATACTGTGTCCTTTGGTTTCATGCTGAGTAAGATAGCGACTGGCCATCATTGGGATTAGAGTTAGCGATACTACTGCCGACATTAAGACTGCAACCCCGACTACTACGGCGAATTCATGGAACAGTAATCCAATCACACCAGGCATAAAGAAAATAGGGATGAATACTGCAACTAGTGAGAGTGAAATTGAGATGATAGTAAAGCTTACTTCCTTGGATCCTTGTAATGCGGCTTGTAATGGTGGCACCCCTTTTTCAATATGTCGCACGATGTTCTCGAGTACTACAATAGAGTCATCTACTACCAAACCAACAGCGAGGGTGATAGCGAGTAGTGAAATATTATCTAAGCTGTAGCCAAAAACCTGCATTAATGCTACTGCACCTAGCAACGAGATTGGCAGAGATAATGCTGGAATGAAGGTAATTGAAACTTTACGCAGGAATAAGAAAATTATTAACAAGACTAGAGCGATGGTGATCACCAACGTAAATTGTGCATCGTGGATAGAGCCTCGAATGGAGGTAGAGCGGTCACTAGTCAATTTAAGTTGAACTGATGACGGCATTTGAGCAATGAGACCTGGCAGTACTGATTTAATGGAATCTACCGTAGCGACAGTATTGGTTCCTGGCTGGCGTCTTACAGAAAGCGTGATAGATCGTTCGCCATTGGTCCAGCTGGCAGTTTTAACAGATTCCACACTGTCTTCGACAGTATCTATATCAGAGAGGAGCACTGGATTGCCACTTGGAGAAATAGCGACCACTAAGTTTGCAAAAGATGCTGCGTTATTAAGCTGGCGATTTGCTTGAATGGTGAGAGATTGACGTGGTCCATCTAGTGTGCCGATTGGAGAGTTTGGATTAGCACCGCTCAGAGCTGTAGCAATGTCATCGATAGCTAATTTACGTGCAGCAAGTGCATCAGGATTTATACGTATACGTACCGCATATTTTTTCTGTCCATAAATTTCTACTTGTGCTACGCCAGGAAGTGTGGATAGTGTAGGAGAAATAAGATCCTCAGCAAAATCATTCAAACTTGAAAGAGACATCGAGGGCGATGATAGGGAAAGGTACAGAATATTTGCTTCAGCCGGGTTGATCTTACGGTAGGAAGGTGGTGTGGTCATTTCGACCGGTAGTGCACGCTGTGCGCGTAGCAATGCTGCTTGTACATCAATGGAGGCACCGTCAATATCACGATTTTGATCAAACTCTAACGTGACTGAAGTGCTACCCAATGTACTTGTAGAGCTGATTACTGAAAGTCCTGAGATAGTAGAGAATTGCCGCTCAAGTTGAGTGGCTATTGACGAAGCCATGATCTCAGGACTAGCACCAGGAAGTGATGCACTAACCGAAATGGTGGGGGAATCGTAGCTCGGTAGAGCAGCAATAGGTAAGTCACTATAAGCAATAATGCCAGCTATTACGGCGGAGGCTGATAGCAGCGCCGTCATAACCGGACGGCGAATACATAACTCTGAGAGGTTCATTACTTATCTACTGCCCTGCCGTTCTGACAGAGGTGAGTTTATCCGTAAGTCCATGCACACTATTACCAGGTCTAGCCTCACTGCCGGGTGTTTGTGTTTCTACCACAATGCTACCTGGCCTGAGATTCTGGGCGCCTTCCACAACAATCCGTGCGCCCCGCACGGCGCCTTCTATTACCGCAAGTCCATCTTGAACTAAACGCACACTGATTATCTGGGATTCCACCTTATTATCTTTACCAATAACATAAAGAAATTTATTTTCGGGTCCAGTTTGCACAGCTTGTATAGGAACTGTGAGGGCGTCGATAATTATTTCTGGCGCTAGCATTATTGTTACAAACATTCCTGGCCAGAGGTGTTTATTTACATTTGGAAACTCTGCTTTAAGCTGAATACTTCCACTGTCCGTATCTACTGTATTGTCTACAAATATTAATCGTCCCTCCAGTAATGGTTTTTCAGTTAGATCTAGTTTCGCACTGACAGGTATATCACCTTTAGCAAGAGCGTGTTGCAGTGTCAAAAGATGGCGTTCTGCTAATGTGAAGGTGACATTAATTGGATCAATCTTTGTGATACTTACTAAGATAGCGCTACGTGGCTGTGTCAGGCTACCAGGGATAGCGGCGTTTGGTTGAACCAAACTACCAGGATGTACTGGAATGGCTCCAGTACGCCCCGAAATAGGCGCAGTAATTTCAGTAAAGCCATGCATCACGCGATTTGCTTGTACGGCAGCCCGATCAAAATCAAACTGGCCTTTCAAGCTATCAACCTGATTCTGGGCTATATCCAAAGCAGCTTGTGAAATAAATTTTTGCTGGAATAGTTTTTGTTGGCGCTCAAGGTTACGTACTGCATTTGCTAAATCTGCGTTAGCTTTAGCAAGCTGTGCTTCAGCTTTACTGAGATTAGCACTCTCGGTGCGTGCATCAAGCGTGAACAGTTTGTCGCCCTTACGAACGAATTGTCCTTCCTTAATATGTACGGCTTTAATAATAGCGCTAATTTGTGGGCGAATATCGACCGTTTGCTGTGCAGTAACTGTACCATTAGCTGTAAGTTTAATTGGCACGTCATTCTGCTCAACTATAGTACTTACAATCTGGATTTTATTTAATTCTGTAGATCCCGCATCGGCCACTTTATTTCGGTTATGCCAGGTCCAGACAATGGTAATCAACACAATAACTAAAATGAAAAACATTATGATCCATGTATTTCGTCTTGTAGGTGTAGTGGTTTCCGTTTGGGAAAAGGTGTCCATCAATACGTTTTACTTGCGTCTAATTCCAAATTGGAAATTTCGGTAGGATTAAAAGAAAAAAACATGGATATTAATCAAGTATCCATGAGGGGCGATATATGTAGGTTACCAGTATATATTCTAGCATTCATTATGGAAATAATGGCTAGCGCATAAACAGGGGAAAACGAGTCTGTATAGAGGGATTGCATTACAAATATCTATCATTAGCTATCTTTCGGTAATTTAGATTTATTATGCAATTTCTAATAGAATTTCTGATTCTTAACTTTAGCAAACTTATATCATAAATTATACCAACTGCTAATGCCCTTTAGGTTTCCTTGATTTAGAGTTTTGTTGATGGTTTTTTTATGGTTGCAGTCTGCGTAACTACATATGGAGACATATAAATGCTCAGTAAAAACATAAGCAAAATGTAGCGAATCCAGTTCATATACATTCCCTGTAAACTTTAAAGTGGGAATACAAGATACAGATGGGACTATTGGGAGGTTTCAGATTGCCGCGCGTAAAATTCTATGGTAAGAAAGTAATAAGATTAAAACTTCTGCATATTTAGAATGTATTTTTTAAAGTGCTTGAGATTATGCTATATTCGAGCGGTACGACAAATTTCGCACCCCTTAGTCATCTAAATAGTTCATTTTCGCCTTGAAATAATAGAAAATGTATAAATATCCATATTAGTGGGTCGTATTAAATGTTAAAAAGTATCAAGAGTGATAATAAATTACTGTCAAGGAGATAACATTATGAAATCTATATTTTCTACTTTTGCAATTGGTATTTTTGCACTTTTTATAAGTGCTCAGGCTAATGCCGGCGGACATCATACAGCACATGCAATTGAACATGCTGCGATGGCTAAGGCTCATGGGGAAGACGGTCATGCAGAGGTGCTACTCCAGCATGCTACAGAGGCACTCAAGCACGCTAAAAAAGCGGAAAAAGATCACGCTGATGCACATGTTCATATGACAGAGGGTGTCAAACATCTAAACGAGGCGATTGAACATGCCAAAATGGGCCATGCTGATGTTGCCACCAAGCATACTGAGGAAGCGTTAGTACATATACGTAA
>SPBV01000184.1 GCA_004525885.1 Nitrosomonadales bacterium | reverse complement strand
TAATATAACTATTAATTGTGTATTTTTGGTCAGGTATCATCCGTAAACCTGATAAGTTATAACATTATGAATCAAGTGCTATTTTAGTATCTATATTTGGGGGCAATATAAACGTTCTTATTGTGTTCACGAACAGCTTCTTTATGTAAAAGCGGACGTTCACAGACTTTTCTTTCTAAAAAAATTGTTCGCTAAAATTGGTAAAGGAAAGAAAAGCTATATCTATTTCCCTTTAGGCCTGATAGTAAGAACAGCACAAGGAGCGTGTTTGGTGACGAATTCTGCAACACTCCCAATGGCAAATCGTTTCCATCCACTATAGCCATGTGTTCCAAGGATAATAAGATCAGCATTGAGTTCATCTGCAACACTAATAATTTCATGGCCTGGATCGCCCTCAGTAAAAATAGTTTCTACCTCAAGGTCAATAGATTCTGCTAGTTTGTTAAGGGCATCTTTTCCTCGTTGTCGAATTTCATCTTG
Source organism: Nitrosomonadales bacterium (assembly GCA_004525885.1). Lineage (GTDB taxonomy): Bacteria > Pseudomonadota > Gammaproteobacteria > Burkholderiales > Nitrosomonadaceae > BJGV01. Next base: position 3,510 of record SPBV01000184.1, on the reverse strand, counting down.
GCTCTCAGCTAGCCTGTATCCTTCTGTCGTTAGATAATAGTGAGAAGGAGATTTCCATGCACCTAAATCGAATACGTGCAGAGCGTTGAGTTCCGCGTTGAGGACTGTTGCTAACAGTAAGGCATAGTGACTAGCTTCCTTGGAAGTGTCTGAAAAGTCAGTAGCCAGGATAATTTTTTTGATGGAAGTTTGCATTGGTGTTTTCCTTATTTACGTCAGGCGCTTGTTAATGATAATCACAGACGAGTTAGTCCGCAAGTATTTAGGATTCTAGCAATTCGTTCAGCTATATCAAGGCAGAATTCTAATAAGACAAAAGAACTACCTGCGCTTGAATTGGGTGAAAATTGGGAAAGCACTTATGTCTTAGAGGGAATTCATGCTTAAAGTACCAAGCCATCGATGACGATACTAGATCTTAATGCTACACCACATCTAAGTAACAATGTGTAAATGGTTGCTACAAAACGATAAATAGCTCATAACTTATGACCGTATATTCAGTCTCTTATTTCTTCCATCGCCATCTGCTGTGGTTCTTGATTTCCGCTTATATCATTGCTGTGATTTTGCCAGAATTTGGTCTATGGATCAGACATATTTCGTTCGGTGAAATTGTTCTTCTACAAAAAACAACAGACGTATCGTTGTTGACGATTATGCTTGCCATGCTCATGTTTAACGCTGGATTGGGGCTGAAAATATCTCAATTAAAGAACATTCTACATATAAAATATGCATTGTTAACTGGGCTAGTTGCAAATTTGTTCGTTCCCATTGTTTATATTTTTTGCATATCGATAATAATGCGTATTTTTTGGCATAATCCAATAGAAACACAACATATTATCGTGGGGCTTACGCTAGTCGCAGCAATGCCAATTGCTGGGTCTTCTACTGCGTGGGCGCAAAATGCCAACGGTAATTTGGTGCTAAGCTTGGGACTCGTCTTTCTTTCAACGATTTTTAGTCCAATCGTTACTCCGGGAGTATTTTACATTTTCGGTGAGATGGCTTCGAACGAGTATAAATTGGTTCTGCAAAATCTAGCAGCATATGGGTCCGCGACATTTCTAGGTCTTTGGGTAGTGCTACCGTCTTTGCTGGGCATTGTGATGAATCTAATAATTAGTGATGGCTGGCACATTAGATCACTGCCTTATATGAAGTTCATCAATTGCATTGTTCTATTATTATTGAATTACTCCAATGCCGCAGCATCTTTGCCGCAAGCTGTAGCTAATCGTGATTATGACTTTTTGGCTATTACATTGGTCATTACTGCAGGGTTATGCTCAATACTATTTACTACAGCATATATTCTAAGTCGCATTATTAAGTTGAATCTGGCTGACCGTATTTCACTTATGTTCGGACTAGGAATGAACAATAATGGGACCGGATTGGTATTGGCATCCGTAGTCTTATCTTCTTATCCAGATATAATGGTGCCAATTATTTTCTACAATCTGGTTCAACACATCGCAGCGGGGACCCTGCGGGAAATGATGAATAGAAGAGCAACGAAAACGCTTGAATTACTCAAACCTGCTAGTGATGCACGTTAAAGGATTTGACGTGTAATTCGGACAAGTATAAATCGACTAATTTTGTTTTATGTTCTCTGGTTAACGTGAGAGTTCAACATCTGCTTGATCAAGAATCGTATATTTCTAAATGCCAGCTTTGTGCTAAAAGCGGCCGCTCAGCTAAGTTATTATTGTGGTTCTTCTCCATATTTATTGGTGCCAATATTGCCAGGGAAAAGACCCACTAGAACAAGACACGGATAATGAAAAGGCGTAAATAGTGCCAATGCGAACCAACTAGACATACCTAGATCATGCAACCTTTTAACAAAAGCTGCGAGTTGGAGCCAGATGATTAGTACACACACGACAAGTATTGCTTCGATGTTTGGGCCCCACAAACGTACAGCCACAATACTAGCCCAAAATATTGGAATAGTTACCACCCAGAACGTAGTACGTTCTATTCTACCTTCAAGTGAGATAAGGGAATATTTGTTATAGGTAGAAACTTTCTTTGGGGACTGTTCTTCATTCAGATAAGTGATGTCCAGTTCTTTATTCTTAGCAAGAATTCTAAAGGTTCCGTAAGTACTGATACTCAAGAAAATAAGATATAAAAAACTAGTCTTCCAATTTAATTGCTTAAATGCATCTGTAATTGTGAAATCCCATGCTATCAATGCCACTAATGAAATGGTTACAATAGTTTTAAGATAAAAATACTTATCTATTCTTTGTGACTTTTTCTCAACCCATAGAGCAAGTAAATAGCCGATTAGAATACCAGTGGATAGCATACAGAGCCATTCAATTGCTCCTAGGTATAGAGTCAATAATGTCAGATACTCATATAATAGAAAAAGGCTAACCGGAACACTTGGAAACATATTCCCAGGAAAGATAATTAGTAGCACAATTATTCCAGCAAGTGCTAGCGCCCACCATAATGACGGATTTTCTTTTGCTAGATTTGACATGGATTCAATCCATAATGCTTTCAGTTAGTTTATACCTATATATCGGAAAAATGAGATAAAAGAGTGAGGGTAGGGGGGTTCTTCGAGTGTCCGCTTTGTGCAAAAAGCGGACACTCAGTTTTGAACCCCGCTCATTTTTGTGTGACCCCAATACTTCAATACATTCTACCACTAGCGCTTCCGTAATTTCTCAAGATAGATCTTTGTAGCCAGTAGCACACCAACCCACTTTAGCGAACTCTGTGAACAAGGGTTGCTTGATATTGTTGAATTCCATACATGATATTATTCAATTGACGATTAAATATATAAAAAAAAGCCCCAAAGGGCTACTGGCAAGGACCTTTCACACATGCCCGAGCTGTTGCTGACAAACGAGCCACTAATCCGTATCTCCTTCTTTCTCGGTATCCTTGCTTTGATGGCACTGTGGGAAGTAGCCGCACCTCGGCGACGGAGAGAAATTCCTCGCTTACTGCGCTGGACTAACAATCTTGGTATTGTCGTAATCGATACCATCATTGTCCGTCTCACCTTTCCCATCGTTGCAGTCGGTCTTGCGCTTCTTGCCAAGGAACATGGTTGGGGATTGTTCAACGTGTTTGAGATACCCGTCTGGTTCGCCTTCTGGGTGTCACTTCTGGCGCTTGATCTTACAATCTATTTCCAACATGTGTTGTTTCATGCTGTACCGTTCCTCTGGCGGCTACACCGCATGCACCATGCTGATCTAGAATTCGATGTCACAACAGGACTGCGTTTCCACCCTATAGAGATCTTGCTATCAATGGGAATTAAGCTCGCCGTGGTTTCCTCTCTTGGACCTCCTGCGGTTGCGGTACTGACTTTTGAGGTGCTGCTGAATGCAACCTCGATGTTTAACCATAGTAATGTGCATATTCCACTTGGCCTAGACCGAGCCTTGAGGTGGATCGTTGTAACTCCGGACATGCACCGCGTTCATCATTCAATCTATCCGAACGAGGCCAATAGCAATTTTG
>SPBV01000150.1 GCA_004525885.1 Nitrosomonadales bacterium | reverse complement strand
TTTTTCCCATCCAGGTATACCAGAGGAGCTGACATGTATGTGGTCATAATGTTTTATGTTTTTGCTAAGCTGGCAGAAACAGCAGATCGTGAAATTTATAGTTTAGGGCAGGTGATAAGTGGACATTCAGTTAAACACTTACTTGTCGGGTTAGCAGTCTTCTGGATCTTACATATGCTACAAAAGCGCAGACCATTATTAAGAAAGATATAGTGATCTTCTCTCAATATATTTCTTTTATTGTGAATATTAAAGGATGGCAAAATGCATCTTTCAGAATCCTATAAATTAATGGGCGGTGAAGTAGTTTTGCGTCGTTTAGTAGAATATTTTTATGATCTTATGGATGAAGATCCGGATTACTTTGGTATACGAAAGTTGCATCCACAGAAACTAAGTAGTTCTCGGCGAAAACTGTTCATGTTTCTCTCTGGATGGACAGGTGGCCCTTCTTTATATGTTGAGAAGTACGGCGAACCGCGACTACGTTCTCGCCATTTGCCTTTTTCTATTGGGATTGCTGAGCGTGATCAATGGCTATCATGCATGAATCGTGCGATGGAGGAGATTGGATTAGAAGCACAATTACGCAAAAGTCTGGCTTTGGCTTTCGAACAAACAGCAGACTTCATGCGTAATCAGTTGGAATAGAAAACGGAATAGATTCGCCCGATATTTTTTTGGAACAGGCATTAGGTTATTTTGTTCTTGCGTAAGGACTAGAGTTGCCGTTCTTGATTAAATTTCCCCTATTGTCGTCGTTACTAAATGAGCGGCTACGGCTATTGCTACTGCTATTGCTATGATTTCCATTGGCCCCACTAAAACTTCGTCCGTTGCTATCGTTGTTTGACCACGAATGGCTACGGCTACGTTTGCGAGCGATACTAGGTGTAGCTCTAGGAGTATTGGTACTATCAAAACGAGGTTTGTGTCTTGGCTCCAGGCCAGGTACAACATGAGAGACTATTCGGTGTCCTGTGAATCGCTCAATTTTTTTCAGATGGATGCTATCTTTACCAGAAGCGAATGAAACAGCAATTCCAGATGCACCAGCACGGCCAGTACGGCCAATACGATGCACGTAGTCCTCAGCAAATTTTGGAAGATCAAAATTGATGACATGAGTAATTCCAACCACATCAATTCCCCGCGCCGCAACATCTGTTGCAACTAGTACTCGTAACTTACCATGACGAAGATTCGTAAGCGTACGAGTTCGCTCTCGTTGATTCATGTCGCCGTGTAACGCTGAAGCTACATGGCCTTGAGCAGAAAGATTGTCTGCCAGGGTATCAGCATCGCGCTTTGTGGCTGTAAAGACGATAGCTTGTTTCAACTCCATATCACGTAATAAATGGTCCAGCAATCGGTTTTTGTGAGAGAGATCATCTACATAATGTAGTCGTTGTTCAATGTTATCAAGCTTTGCTTGTTGTGTTGCAATTTGAATACGTTTAGGAGATTTCAACAGACGTGCTGCAACTTTTGTTATATTGCTATCTAGGGTGGCAGAAAATAGCAGGGTTTGGTGGTCGGTTGGTATGGCCGAAGCAATTTTCTCAACATCGTCAATAAAACCCATGTCAAGCATACGGTCTGCTTCATCCAGTACCAACATCTCCAGACGCGAGAAATTTATACGCCCACGCTGGATATGATCGATCAAACGACCAGGTGTGGCTACCAGAATATCTACTGGTTGCGACAATAGTTTATTTTGTAATGGATAGGGCATGCCGCCAAGTATGCTTACAACTTTAATACGAGGTAGATACTTGCCGTATTTGGTAGCAGCATCTGACACTTGGAGCGCAAGTTCGCGTGTCGGAGTTAACACCAATATGCGTGGGCCGCGGCTGTGAGTCTTGGATGGGGTGGCGAGGCGATGCAGCGCTGGTAACATAAATGCAGCGGTCTTGCCCGTACCGGTCTGGGCTGAAGCCATGATGTCATGGCCAGCTAGTAATTCGGGAATAGCCTGTTCCTGAATTGGCGTTGGCGTTGTATAGCCTGAATCGACGATAGCTTTGAGGATATGAGGATGAAGATTAAGATTTTCAAAAGACACGGCATTTCCTTAAAAAATAAGAATTAATGCGCAAGTTGGAAATAGCTGCCAGAGTTAAATCGGCAATGTACCGCTAGCGCACAAATATAAAACATCGCCGCTAACCAAAGTACAGTATGTACAATTTCCGAGAAAAATTTGAAAATTGAGGAGAGGTCAGGAACGATGAACCTGAGAAAAGAGCGTAACCCTTTTCATCGAATGACTAATTATACATGAACCGTAGTTTCTGTTGTGTTTATTTTAAAGTAGATATGAGGTTAGCTATCTCACTGGTTGACTGCTATAATGCCGCCCTTTTGATATTCAGACTTAGAGACTTATAAATATGACTCGCCCCATTCGTAACATAGCCATTATTGCTCATGTTGATCATGGTAAGACCACCTTGGTAGACAAGTTATTGCATCAAGCGGGGTCTTTTGCCGCACATCAGCATGTTGCTGATCGGGTTATGGACTCCAACGATATCGAGCGAGAGCGCGGTATTACTATACTAGCAAAGAATTGTGCGGTGGATTATGAAGGGGTGCACATTAATAACGTAGATACGCCAGGGCATGCTGATTTTGGCGGAGAGGTGGAGCGTGTGTTATCAATGGTTGACGGTGTTTTGTTGTTAGTTGATGCAGTCGAAGGTCCAATGCCGCAAACTCGCTTCGTTACGAAGAAAGCACTAGCACTAGGATTACGCCCGATTGTAGTAGTCAATAAGATTGATCGCCCCGGCGCACGTCCTGACACGGTAGTGAACTATACCTTTGATTTATTTGACAAGCTGGGTGCGACTGAAGAGCAACTTGATTTTCCGGTAGTGTATGCCTCAGCAATTAATGGCTATGCCATGTTGGATTTGAAACAAACTAGTACTGACTTGCGCCCGCTATTCGATACCATAATTAAGCATGTTCATGCACCTGTTGGTAGTCCAGATGAACCATTGCAGTTACAAATTAGCGCGTTAGATTATTCAAGTTTTGTCGGCCGTATCGGCATTGGCCGCATCAGTCGTGGTTGTCTAAAGCCGAACCAAGATGTAATGGTATTGGCAGGAAATAATATTCCTAAGAAGGCAAGAGTCAACCAGGTGTTTGGTTTTCGTGGTATCGAGCGTGTGCAATTAGACGAGGCCGCAGCGGGCGATATTGTACTGGTCAATGGTATTGAGGGGCTTGTTATTGGTGCTACTATAGCTGATATTAATCAGCCTGAAGCAATGCCGATGCCTGCGGTAGATGAGCCTACGTTGACCATGAATTTTCAGGTGAACACATCACCCTTTGCTGGGAAGGAAGGTAAGTTTGTAACTAGCCGTCAGTTGCGTGAGCGACTGGAAAAAGAATTGCTTACCAATGTAGCTTTGAAGCTAGAAGACACAAATGAGACTGATCTATTTTTAGTTTCAGGACGTGGCGAATTACATCTCACCATTTTACTCGAAAGCATGCGTCGTGAAGGCTACGAGCTTGCCGTGTCGCGTCCGCGCGTTGTAATTCGAGAAATTGATGGTGTCAAGTGTGAGCCATTTGAAATGCTTACCATAGATGTGGAAGAGACAAATCAGGGCGCGGTTATGGAGGCACTGGGTGCGCGTCGGGGTGATTTACAAGATATGGTTCCTGATGGACGTGGACGAGTAAGGTTAGACTACCGCATTCCTGCACGCGGCTTGATTGGCTTCCAATCCGACTTCATGACTATGACGCGGGGTACTGGCATCATGAGCCACGTATTTGATGAATACGCGCCAATGCGACCGGAAATTGCTGCACGTAGGAACGGCGTATTGATTTCAGCTGAGCAGGGCGACGCAGTAGCTTACGCGCTGTGGAAACTCCAGGAACGAGGACGCATGTTCGTCAGTCCTGGTGATCGTTTGTATGAAGGTATGGTGATCGGCATTCACAGTCGTGATAATGACTTAGTAGTCAACCCTATTAAAGGCAAGCAACTAACCAATGTACGTGCTTCAGGAACTGATGAAGCCGTTACTTTGACCCCACCAATACAACTCACATTGGAATCTGCAATTGAGTTTATTACCGATGATGAGCTAGTAGAAATTACTCCTAAGACCATCCGAATACGAAAGCGTTTCCTGCTGGAGCATGAGCGCAAGAAAGCCTCGCGCGCTGCTTAATCGAAGTGGTTTATATTTTTATCTACGTAGATTTGCTGGTACTTAATTCTGCCGAGAATTGTTAGTTCAGTGAGTTATTTTGCTATCAACTGTACTAAATTTATTAGATAAGAAAATCTCTGAATGAACGGAAAAACCCTTTGGTACATTGCTGATCCCATGTGCTCATGGTGCTGGGGGTTTGCACCTATAATTAAAGAGATTAGATCAAATTACTGTACCACCTTAAAGGTTGAGCTGGTATTGGGAGGATTGAGACCCGGGACAAAACAGACGATAGCGCCGGCACAGCGTGAAGAGATACTACACCACTGGAAAGCTGTAAAACAAGCTACGGGACAATCATTTCGTTTTGAAGGAGCAATGCCGGAAGGATTCATATACGATACTGAGCCACCCAGTCGAGGAGTGGTAGCTATGTCC
>SPBV01000292.1 GCA_004525885.1 Nitrosomonadales bacterium | reverse complement strand
GGTCTGGCTTGTTTGCTGGTGGAGTTGCAGCGCAAATCGTCACACGCTACTCCAACCTGACAGATGTGATCTGGAATAACCAAAGCAAGGTCATTCTAAATAATCGGCTCTAATCTTTAACTGTTCCTCCTACAAAACACCGCCTGCTCTCTGTAGTCAGAGAGCAGGATTAGGTGAATCAGTAGGGAAGCAGTTGAATACCCGCCAGAAGTATTTAACATAGGGTTGGGTAGAGAGAAGAGATAAGATAAACGAGAGAGTCGTATTATTTTTTTATGTTTAAGACTGTACGATATACCTGAAGGGGGAGACAATGGCACTTTTTAAAACAGATGAAATTATAAAGCTGGCAAAAATGCCGCCGGAAGCGGTGAGCATGTCCAGGCACATAGATCTGATTTATTTTCCGATTCTATGCATACTTTTAGTCGGCACCTATCACATGCATTTCATGTTGCTTGCAGGAGACTGGGATTTCTGGCTTGACTGGAAAGACCGTCAGTGGTGGCCGGTGGTAACTCCTATTGTAGGAATTACCTATTGTTCCACCATCATGTACTATCTCTGGGTAAATTACCGGCAACCATTCGGAGCAACGTTGTGTGTCGTATGTTTGCTTACTGGTGAGTGGCTAACCCGTTATTGGGGTTTCTACTGGTGGTCCCATTATCCAATTAACTTTGTCTTGCCCTCCACGATGATTCCTGGAGCGCTGATCATGGACACAGTTCTATTGTTGACCCGTAACTGGATGGTCACAGCACTGCTCGGCGGTGGAGCCTTTGGGCTACTGTTTTATCCGGGTAACTGGCCAATCTTTGGACCAACTCACCTCCCATTAGTAGTAGAAGGGGTGTTGCTCTCGGTAGCTGATTACACTGGGTTCCTATATGTTCGTACTGGTACACCTGAGTATGTGCGGTTAATTGAACAAGGCTCGTTACGTACATTCGGCGGTCACACTACGGTAATTGCCGCGTTCTTCGCGTGCTTTGTATCCATGTTGATGTTCGTTGTCTGGTGGTACCTAGGAAAGTTCTACTGCACAGCGTTCTATTACGTCAAGGGTCCTAGAGGACGGATAACAGAGAAAATGGATGTTACCGCTTTTGGCGAAGAAGGCTTTCCAGAGGGAATAAAATAATGAATACAAAAAAATTATTTAAAGGATGCGTCCTTGGCCTCTACGGAGTCGCGACACTTGCGCTCGCACTGGTAGTTGATATTTCTCCCGTTGCTGCTCATGGGGAACGTTCCCAAGAGCCATTCCTGCGGATGCGTTCCATCCAATGGTATGACATGGAGTGGGGAGAAGAGTCAAAGGGAGGTCATGCGACCAAGGTCAACGATGTGGCGATCATGAAGGGTAAATTCCACTTGGCTGAAGACTGGCCACGTGCAGTTGGTAAACCTCATCGTGCATTCTTCAACATAGGTAGCCCAAGTCCGGTGTTTGTACGCTTGAGCGTAAAGCTGAATGATGTGCCGACATTTATTGCGGGGCCAATGGAAATTGGTCGAGACTACGAATTCGTGGCCAGATTGAAGGCTCGGATACCAGGTCGTCACCACATACACGCGATGGTAAACATAAAAGACGCTGGGCCAATTGCTGGACCGGGATCTTGGATGAGCATCTCAGGTGACTGGGCTGACTTTACGAACCCAATCAAGCTATTGACAGGGGAAACCATTGATTCGGAAACATGGAATCATGCCAATGGTGTTACATGGCATATAATATGGATGACTCTTGGCGTTATCTGGATTGGCATATTTGTTTCTCGGCCGATGTTCCTGCCACGTAGCCGTGTTCTCTTGGCATACGGGGATGAACCCATGATTGACCCGATGGATACCAAATTGGGGTGGATCTTTCTGATCCTGACTTTTGGGCTTGTGTATTTTGGCTACACTTATACGGAAAACAAGCATCCCTATACCGTTCCTATCCAAGCTGGCGAAACGAAGGTTGCACCTCTTCCGGTGAAACCTAATCCAATCGCGATTAAAGTAACGAATGCAAACTACGATGTACCAGGACGCGCTCTTCGCGTAACCATGATGATCACCAACAGTGGAGATGAAGCCGTTAGAATCGGGGAATTCACCACAGCAGGTGTTCGATTCATCAACAAAGTGGGCCTGAAATATCTCGACAAGTACTATCCAAGGGAGCTCGTAGCAACTGGTTTATCAACGGCAAATACTACGCCAATTGAGCCCGGTGAGACCCGAGAGGTAAAAATGGAAGCGAAGGACGCGCTGTGGGAAGTGCAGCGGCTAATGGCATTGATGGGTGATCCTGAAAGTCGTTTTGGTGGATTGCTGATGACCTGGACTGATGCGGGTGATCGTAACATCAACAGCATAGCTGGTCCTGTTATTCCAGTCTTTACCAAGCTCTAAGGCAAGACAGGCATGACACCGATCCGCCCCCCGTCATATGACGGGATGGTGGATCGGTTTTTTT
>SPBV01000176.1 GCA_004525885.1 Nitrosomonadales bacterium | reverse complement strand
CACTTTCACCGTATCTTTAAGCGAGTCTATCGACGCGTTCAGGTCAGATAACACGAAGTAAGCACCATACCCAACCTTTAACTGAGTGTTAACACTGCCGTCAGTAAAAACCTGTAAGTGAAGCATTTTTTTAAAGTCTGTTCAAATCTAAAGTTCGCTTAGAGTCGTTATGCCGTATTAGTAGGTGACTCAGCTCTTTGGTATTTTCAGCAAACGATAAAAATCAAAAAAATGATCTTTAAAGCTAACTAACCGTTTTACATGTAAAAACTATATTTTAACAACCACAAACTAATAACTTGATTAGCCAGTACGCTCACGATTATATATTAATCGAATGTATCGGTTTTCTTTTGGATTTGTAATAACAACTCAGCTTTTTACAACGAATATTGAGCGTCTGCTTTTAGCACAAAGCAGACGCTCAGGCGGTGGGAATCGAAACCGTACATAACGATACGTTACTAATCTTGATCTTAAGAAGAAAACAACTGTTCTAATTTCTCTGAGATACCACCGACTCTACCCCCAGAATGACTGACTGTTACTGGATTGTATCGGGATACTAAATATGATCGGATCACCAAATACACAGGGCTGTGAACCTACAAATATGGTTGATATAAAACTCAATTACAAAGTAAGGATACTACTGTAGTATTACTCCAATTTTGAAATTGTAACAACCTATTTAACTACATTTAATGGTGTAACCACAAAGAAATTCAAGATGATCTATGAACACTAAATTTTTTAGTTCCATTAGGTTGATAATGGTTTTATTAGGATTGTTCCTTCTGGCCTGCCAGCCACAAAATAATCAAGTACCGCAAAAAACTTCTATTCAACCTAAGAATGTAGTGATTCTCAAACCAGACTCTCCAAAGCATGCTTATATTAAAGAAAAGATTGTTGAATTAAAACAATATCCCTTACTAGATTCAGTAACGGGCAAGATCACTTATGACGAAACTCGTACTGTCCGAATTTCCTCACCGATTGCAGGACGAGTTGTTGGAGCCATTTCGAATTTGGGTGCCAATGTTCAATTAGGTGATGCACTAGCAGAACTAGATAGCCCAGATCTGGGCAAAGCACAGTCTGAATATGCAACTGCAATGGCAACCTTGAAATCAGCCAACAATGCATTCAAAAGAACAGAGGAGCTCTATGAGAATGATGTTGCGCCGAGAAAAGCCCTGGAGGGAGCAGAAGAAAGTCTGATCAGAGCTCATAGTGAATCACAGCGTGCACAGCTCAAACTGAAAAACCTTGGTGTGCCCAGCGGCAGCATGGATAACCGCTTTATTTTACATGCCCCCTTCTCAGGCGTAATTACCGAACGTAACATTAACCCCGGGATGGAAGTTAGGCCTGATCTGACTAGCCCATTATTTGTTATTTCCGATCTGAGTAAACTTTGGGTGCAGATGGATATCTTTGAGAAGGACATTGGCAAGATTCATGTCGGCCAAGAGGTTCTCATGCATGTATCAGCCTATCCAGAGGAAAGTTTCACAGCAACTGTTAGTTATATTAGTCAGGTAGTGGATGAAACTACGCGTACAGTGAAAGCGCGTTGTGTTTTTCAAAATCCTGAGACTCGGTTGTTACCCTCTATGTTCGCTTCGATTAAAGTGTTAAGTGACCCAGATGAGCTAGTAGTAGTTGTACCTTTGACAGCATTATTCACTGAAGGTGAATCCGACTGGTTATATGTAAATATCGGTGATTATCAATACCAAAAACGTCCAGTTAAAACGGGACTGCGTCTAAAAGGTCACACCGTGATTCTTGAGGGTTTGCATCAGGGAGAACACCTGGTAGTTGATGGTGCCCTGCTATTACGCGCTGAAGAAGATGCCGTACAACAAAAAGGCAGAATCTTACCGTGATTAATAGAATTATTTCTTTCTGCCTACAACAACGTTTATTTATTATTGGCATTTGGGTATTACTAGCAGTCATAGGTTTTTTAGCTTTTGATCGATTACCGATACAAGCTTTTCCTGATGTGCAAAATGTTAATGTGCGAGTGGTAACCCAATATCCCGGTTATGCCCCAGAAGAAATAGAAAAATTGATCAGTCTTCCTATCGAAAAAGAAATGAATGGACTGCCATATTTAATCAATATGCGTTCGGTGTCAATTTTCGGACTGTCCGTAGTTACCCTAAATTTCGATGATGACGCAGAGGATTATTTCTCGCGACAACAAGTCCTGGAGCGTTTAAGAAACGCCAACCTACCAAGAGAAGCAAAACCAGTACTGGGCCCTTTAACGACTGGTGCGGGTGAAATTTATCGTTACCGCATAGAAGCTCCCGGTGTTCCTTTGATAGAGATACGAGCGCTACAGGATTGGCTAATTGATCGCACACTCCGTTCTGTTCAAGGAGTAGCTGATGTGGTGTCTATCGGTGGTGGAATTAAGGAATACCATGTGCAAGTCGATCCTAATAAGCTGAGAAATTATGAATTAACACTCTCTGAAATTCATCGGGCTATCGCTGCAAATAATTCTAACATTGGAGGCGGTTATATTGAAGATGGTGACGAAGCATTAATAGTGCGTGGAATTGGTTTATTAAAATCAGCTGATGAAATCGGGGATATTGTCGTTACCGCTAAAGATGGTGTCCCTGTTTTTATCAAAAATATTGGTGAAGTTGTCACCGGTCCACAGCCACGTACAGGCGTTGTTGGTTACAACGGGAACAATGATGTAGTTGAAGGTGTCGTCATGCTCCTCAAGGGCAGGAATGCTATTGAGGTATTAGAAAGAGTAAAGCAAAAAGTCGAGTATCTTAATAACCATGGTCTTCCTCCGGGCATTCAGATTGATCCCGTTTATGATCGTACAGAGTTGATACAACATACTACAAATACGATTGAGCGCAATATGTTAGAAGGCGCAGTACTGATTCTGCTAATTCTGATTGTTTTTCTACGCAAGGTATGGACTTCGGTAGTGATCATTGTCGTTATTCCTCTGTCCTTACTATTTGCCTTTATCCTGATAGATTTTACTAATATATCTGCCAACCTTATCTCCTTGGGTGCAATCGATTTTGGTATTATCGTTGACAGCGCAGTAGTGCTGGTTGAAGCGATTATGGTCAAAATAACTTTAGAAATACGTCAACAGATGAATGTGGCACATATGCGCCAATCCATGCTTACGACTGCAACAGAGATGGCTCGACCCATATTGTTTTCCAAAGCTATACTTATCATTGCTTTTTTACCAATTTTTACGTTTCAACAGGTTGAAGCTAAAATCTTTTCTCCTATGGCGTTTGCTCTCTGTTTTGCTTTATTGGGCTCACTTATCATAAGCTTAACCTTGGTACCAGCACTATTGAGTTACATGATTGGGCCTAAGCTCGCTGAATCACACAATTCCTTAATGCATGGCATGGAGAAACACTATCTGGCGTTGTTAAAATCGATATTGCACCGCCCACGCAAACTACTTATTGGAGCAAGCGTGGCATTGATCATATCTCTAGCTTCAGTACCACTGATTGGTACTGAGTTTATGCCCAAACTGGACGAAGGTAATATCTGGCTAACAATCACCTTACCAACACCAATTTCGTTTAGCAAGGCTATTGAGATAGAAAAAGAAATACGTGCTCGTTTACGCTTGTTCAGCGAAACTAAGTCGGTACTGAGCCATCTTGGACGTCCAGAAGATGGTACCGATCCTAAGGCTTTTAATAATATAGAAGTTCTCATTAATCTCCAACCAAAGGAAGCCTGGAACTATAAAAATAAGGAAGAGCTAGTCAAAGCCATGCATGAAAAATTAGTGATTTATCCTGGCCTGAAGTTTAATTTTTCACAAGTGATTCAGGACAACGTGGAAGAGGCTATTTCAGGTGCTAAAGGAGAAATAGCTATTAAAATTTTTGGTGAGAATCTTAAGATTCTTCAGGAAAAAGCTAATCAGATTACTAGCATTCTGAATTCCATAGAAGGAGCTACTGATGTAGCTGCTGAGCAGCAATCAGGACTAGCTCAATTACTTATATCCATAGATCGATCTAAAATTGCCCGTTATGGCATTAATATAGAAGATGT
>SPBV01000181.1 GCA_004525885.1 Nitrosomonadales bacterium | reverse complement strand
ATTATAGAAGCTTCTCCGGAACAGATAGAAGCTATTAATATCATTGAAGGAAATAATGCTAGACACATCAAAGGAGTATTGGAACGTAATATCGATTAATATAAAAACCTTAGTCAGAAGCGGTGAAGTGCTTTTCTTAACAATGCAGATGAATTGTAGCTTCTAAACCTTACTACAGGATATTCTATGTTTTTTCTATTTTCAATATACCAACAAATATACCAACAAATTCATTATACTTAAAGCTTTTGAATTGTGATTTATTGCCATCATTCTTGCTGGTTATTTGTCTGTAAGTATCCCATGACAAACTCCTATTGCTAGATTACAGTTAAGAAAACTACTTAATCTTAGGACACAAAGATAGAGGTATTATTATGATAAAAACCGCTAATGAATTGATAGCTGAAGCTCAAACACAGATTAATTGCCTTGATGTATCCTCCGCCAAAGCATTATATGAGGATTCTAAAAATGCCGTTATTATCGATGTACGGGAAGCAGAAAGTGCGGACAATTCCAAACTCGAAGGCTCCATAAATATATCTCGCGGCTTAATCGAAATGAAAGTACCAAAACTCTGCCCTGATCCAGACACGTTGATATTGCTCCACTGTGCCGGTGGTGGTCGTGCATCACTATCAGCCTTGACACTACAAAAAATGGGCTACACAAATGTCCACGCTATCACAGCAAAGTTTGAAGACATAAAGAATGCTTTTGGATAAACGAGTTATAGTGAATCTATATCTAACTTTCACCTAATTGTTGCCGAAGCCGTTTATTTCTAAGGGCTGATGACAACTAGCTGCACGACACTTTCGGAAAATTTATTATCGCCATAGAGAGGCTACTCGAATGAAGCGTAGATTAGTCGCACATCGTGGGGACATGGCAAGCTATCCTGAAAATAGTCTAATGGCTATACAGGCAGCTATGAACTTAGGATTTACCTGTATTGAAATAGATATCCAGCTCTCAAAAGATGCTGTTGCCATTGTCATACATGATGACAACTTGCAGAGAACAGTCGGTATTAATAAAAATATGCGCGATCTAACTTCTAGTGAAATAAATACTTACTTAATTAATCATCCAAACCAACAAGATTATGATCTTGCGTCATTGCGAATTCCTACGCTACAAGCTGTAATTGAAAAATTAAACAATCACCCTGGGATCATTTTATTTGTGGAAATCAAAAAACATAGTATTGAATATTTTGGATTGCATAAGACAGTAGATGCGGTATTGAAAGAGTTAAAACATGCAAATTTTAAGGTAGTAATTATTTCATTTGTAGCAGATGTCGTTTCCCATATTCAATTAAATGAAATTTATTCTGTGGGTTGGGTAGTCAGAGAGTTTGACCAAGTGCATCAGCAACAAGCTCAGCTTATGATGCCCGATTATTTGTTTTGTAATGTCTATAATATCAATGATCCATCCAACTTATGGAAAGGCTCATGGCAATGGGTGCTATATGATATACGTGACCCCACATATGCAAACGAGTTACTAACGCAGGGGGTTTCACTTATAGAGACAGGTGACATTGTGAAGCTGTCTAGTGCCAAAGAGTTTCGCTAGTGGATTACGATGTAGCCGTTATAGGTGGCGGAATCCATGGAGTAGGTGTTGCACAAGCCGCAGCTATACGTGGCTATAAAACGATATTAATCGAACAATACTCTGATCTTGCCCAGGGAACATCTTCACGCTCCAGCAAACTTATCCATGGGGGATTACGCTATCTTGAGCAATATCAATTCTCGTTAGTTCGTGAATGTTTGCTAGAACGTAGTTATTTACTTAAAAACGCACCCGATCTAGTGACACTCAAACCCATATATATACCTGTTTATAAAGATTCAAAAAGACCGTCATGGATGATTTATGTTGGCTTATCAATGTATGCATTGTTAGGAAATTTAGCGAGTGATGCACGATTTAAAATCGTACCAAAAAATAAATGGTCACAGTTACACAACTTGAATAAAGATAATTTACAGGCGGTATTTCAGTATTATGAGGCACAAACAAATGACCGCCTACTGACTCATGCGGTAATGAATTCTGCACAAGAGCACGGTGCAGAATTAATGCTTAACACAAACGTGTCTTCAATCAACTTGCTAAATAATCATAATCTAATTACTTGTGAAACGAATACAGGAACAACTAAAAAAATATCAAGTACAACTGTTATTAATGCGGCGGGGCCGTGGGCAGCGAGAGTGCTCGACAAGGTTCAACCTAAACAAGAGAAAATAGCAGTAGATCTCGTCCAAGGCACACATATTGTTCTTCCATTGCAACTTGGTGACATTATTTTCTATTTAGAAAGTCCAGACGACAAAAGGCCATTATTTGTCATGCCCTGGTATGGAAATACTCTAGTGGGCACAACAGAAAGCTTATTTACACAAGAACCTAGCAGCACAACACCACTTAAGGAAGAGGTAGAATATTTACTGAGAGCATTCTCTCATCACTTTCCAGCATTCAAGCAAGAACAATTAAAAATAAAGCATCAATTCTCTGGATTACGTGTACTTCCTAGTGGAGCAAATAATTCAAACCAGCGTTCAAGAGAAACAATTTATTTGCGAGATCGTAAAATCAAACCGCGTTTATTATCAATTTTTGGTGGCAAGCTAACAACTTATCGCGCCACTTCAGAAAAGGTTATAATTTACTTGCAAGAATCTCTGCCTAAACAACAGCCATATACTGAAACTAAATATTTAAAATTAGAGTGATGATAGTGACAAACATTTCTCTGAATGAAAGTCGCCTCTAAAAAATCTGGAAATAAAAGACACCTTTGAGCATATTGGTAAAATGGAGACTAGAGAATTTAGTGTTAATCGAGCAGTTATGGATGCTATTTGATCCCCCGGAGTCTTAATTTAGTTAACGGCTGGAATCGAACTAGAACCTACTAACACCTTATCAATCTAAATATTAGATGTAAAATAGCCATCCATATTTCTTTGACATACCCCCAATAATACCCCCTAAATACTTGGCCACTATAGAATAGCATTGGAAGATGAACAAGGCTATTTTTTTGTGAAATCAATCTATTAAATGAGATATTCTTCTCCAATTGTTTTTCTTTTTATAGCAAGTGTAGCGAGTGCTTCTGGGGATGCATCTGTTGGTGTGTCCGATACAATGGAGGAGCGAGTTAAGGCATGCACGATTTGCCATGATAGCAAGGACAGAGTAGGCCGCGATGCATATTATCCTCGAATAGCGGGAAAACCAGCAGGGTATCTATTCAACCAGATACGAAATTTTAGGGATGGTAAGCGCCATTATCAGCCTATGGCCATTCTGCTAGAAAATATGTCTGATGAGTACATGCAGGAAATAGCATATTATTTTTCTTCTTTGAAGTTACCATACCCGCCTCCAGAACGAATCAGTATACATCCAGAAGAAACTAAACTTGCAGACACACTCATTCACTTAGGAGGCCCCAGAAGAGATATTCCGGCATGTAAAGCATGTCATGGAGAGGCGTTGATGGGAACAGAACCATTTATTCCGGGTTTGCTTGGTTTGTCGCATACTTATATTTCTGCTCAGTTTGGAAGTTGGCGTAATGGAGGACTGATGCGGGGCCAGAGTCCCAATTGTATGTCTGAAATTGCCAAACAGTTAACTGATGAAGAAACTAATGCTATTGCGAAGTGGCTTGCCATTCAGCCCGCCTCCGGCAAGCCAAGTCCCTCCAACGCGCTTTCATCTAAGCTCATCAAGCGCTGCAGCAGTATTGGCTCAAGTAATACTTATACACTCACTACCCAATCCACCTTATCTGCATCTGGACAGCAACAAATACTTGGTGCGTATCTTGCTCGGGCCGGAAACTGTAAGGGGTGTCATACGGCTAAGAATGGAGATCCGTTTGCCGGCGGGAAACAGATGTATACATCATTTGGAACTTTTATTACACCCAATATAACTCCAGATAAAGAAACAGGGATTGGTCTTTGGAGT
>SPBV01000229.1 GCA_004525885.1 Nitrosomonadales bacterium | reverse complement strand
GCTTTTCCATGATTTGAAATTACACCACAACAAGGGCACATTCGTATCATAGAGAAATAGCGTCTGATTTCAGGTAATACCTCATTAGCCCCTAGCACGTTTGAAACACTTCCGCGAGATCCTGTAACAATACTACTCAGTTCCAAAGAATCTCCTTCATCTACCAACACCCCAAATCCATCTTCTGTTATTAAACCTTTAAACAGCACAGTAAGATTGAACACACTTTTAGATTGGTGATGCACTATAACAGGAAGCATACGTTTCCCATTTAGAAAAGTATGTGTCCAGTATACAATGTACTGCGCATCCCCGTTTTCAATATCACCAAGCAGACTATCCCCAATTAAAGATAGTAAATTTTCAGGCTCCATTTCGATAGGAACATATACAGACATTTCTCCTACATCTCTTAAATGATGCGCAACATCGTATATGGATTTAAGTGTCCACAGCCCATAAAACTTGCTACCATCTTTTTGTGGTATTCTCTTTACAGAGTAAGGCCGTTGAGACATTATTTTGTTAAAAGGTTTGAAGTGCTCTTCCTGAACAGCATCCTCATCAGGAAACACGTGATATATAACACTTTCTGAAATGGTGCCAACCCTATGTCTGCCCACATCCAGCAGAAATTTATAACGATCAATCATCATAAGCGGAGTCCTCATCATCTTCTATGAGGTCCTTTAATTCCTCACTACTTAACGGCCTAGCAGCAGATTTTCTTACTCCTGGGAGATCTTCCTCCCCAAACGCTTTGATATGCCCCACAGATAAAGTGCTGCTTCTAACACTTCCGTATGGCCTGTTTCCAGATAATCTTTCTAACTGAATCAAACGAGATAATGACGCTATCAGTTTTTGGGAGGTTCCGATGTTTTCGTTCATCACAGCTTGCATGTTAGCTAACTGCTCGACGGTTACTTCTTCAGCAGGTAACTCAGATAGGTACTCCATATATTGAACAGCTTTAGTTAGTAGTTTTTCAACTCCATTAGCTCCCAACTCACAGCTTCTTCGCAAAGAGTTTAACACATTCAACTCATCAGATCTTTTGAAGTTATCTTTAGCAGCAGAAATAACTTCTACTTGGTGGGATATTTCAACCACTCCAGCAATAGCATCAAGGAAGTTATTAGCTTTGGCTTTACTAATCTCTAAATCTTTAACGGAGATAGCAGATATATCTTTATCCAACATTGCTTGATCTGAAAATATTTCCACCGCTTTCTCTAATACCTTAGCGAAATCTAATTCTGCTACGTCAGCGTAATTAGCTAGGCGCAACTCATTACCAGCAGCAACTTGTTGCATCTGATTCAATCCTTTCTTTTTAGCTCTATTATCTGTACTCACCGAACACTCCTACAATACATCTATATCATTTTTAGATTTAATACTTTTAGCTTTCTTTCGCCTCATATCGCCGAGTCCAAACGCACCATCTCCACTGGTTTGCGGCCCACTACCATAAGATTCTTTACCATCACTATTTAAGTAGCGCATATTTACAAAACTAGAGTCTTTCTTTTTTCGTATAGTCTTATTCTCCAACATAATTCTTCTTTCGTTCTGTTTAAATTTTCTTAGATTATCCCCAACACCTAGTATATCGGCTATCATACCCATGTTAGTATCAATTTCTTTTAGCTTTTTTCTATTCTGATACTCTGCACCAAACTCCTCTTTATATACTCCTGTATCTTTATACCTATATTTAAATCCTCGATTCCTAATTAAGTCTATTGCATTACACAGGGCATCAGCATCATTGGGCGAATTGATACCTCTCTTCTTCATATCATCTTTTGTTTCAACTTTGTATTTCATTGCCCCACTCTGGTTTACCATGTAGCGGTTGTAGAACTGCTGCAATATAAAATCAGGGACATTAAATAGTTGACGAGATAACACCATACACCTAACTGCAACCCAATATTCAGTGATGACATTAGCTACTATTTCTTCTGCAGGCTTAGTGTGCCCTAACATTTTAAACAACATTCTATCGGTAGGTTTAATCATAGGACTTACAATATGTGCTTTCTGCCCTAAATTAGCATCTCTCTCCCATTTACCTTGCTCGATATGTCGGTTCAAAGCGTAGCGAAACACATCCCCCACTCCGTGAGTTTCTATAGCTATATTACGTAGTGGTATGTTTAGGGATTGTGCCAAGCCCCACATGGTTTCAATAATCGTATCGGAAAATTCTTCCTCTTCGATAAATGAAACCCTTCTGCAATGTTGCCCTCCCATTGCATCAACTCCATGCCGACCATCTTGCATAGTTCCAGCGCGAAGCACTACAATACTAGCTTCATCATTCTTACCAGAGGATGCAGGGTCAACTCCCATGTAATAATCCCACACTGGCTTTAACCAGATTAAAGGATAGCGAGCAGCCTCACGCACCATGAAAGGAGTTACAACACTTGGGTTTTTACTGTGCGCACTATGGATATATGGAAACCCCAACACCTGAGAATACCAAGAGGGGGAGTCTTTAGGTATTCCATTAGCAATACTCTCCACACTGCTCTTACCAGCTAGAAAGTGCAGCCTTTGCTGCATGATACCATCTCCCCTATCCAGAAAGTATTGCGCTTCATCAGGATCATCTTTAGGGCTATCTGTCATTGCTAGATGCAACACAGCAGTAGAGCCAAACACCCAATAAGAGGTCTTGTATGCATTTTTTTCTTTCTCTTTTAGGTTAGAGATACTTAAGCCTTTAGACCCCATTTTAAACAATACATCATGAGTCTCAGGTGCTGTCATATCTACAGGCATAGGATTTCCCCACGCAAATACTTCATGATTTTCGTTTGTATACCAGTTAGCAAAGATACGACTCTCTAACAGCTTACCCGGAAGTTCCTGAGCTTCATCAAACGCAATTATCAAACAATCATCAGGATGCTTACCTAATAAGTTAGCCCCCATCTCATCATTGATAGCGTTTACTTTAATCGGCAGAGATACAATACACCCTCGATAATTCAATAGTGTTTGACCATCCTCTCCTTCTAACTTGTGGAAGATGCCTTTTTCATCGTTAGTGTCTTTGATTTGTATGTCGTATTCAGCAGACTTAGGAGCTGCTAAATGTATTTCTTTAATGTAGGAAAATACTCTTGTATGGGCATCCCGCACAACTTTGGATGCTATCACCACCATTCTTCCCGCCGGGTTGACTCTCCACTTTAGATACAGCAGTAGAGCCATGACTGCAGATTTACCACAGTTACCACTTCCCCAAAGTGCTTTGTGAGTCTTCCCCGCGATAAAAAGATCTAATATAT
>SPBV01000248.1 GCA_004525885.1 Nitrosomonadales bacterium | reverse complement strand
GAAGCTAATTAATTCATCGACTGAGTTGCTTTATTTAGTTTGTTGCCTCAAGTTGCATTGGCTGGGGGTCATTAAGATTATAGCGAAGCTATACTGAAATTTGCGTGTGGCTTTCGTCTCAAACTGCCGCAAACCTTCCTAAGTGAGATTTTTTCATAATTGAATGTAAAATAAAATAAAATAAGCACGTAATGAAAAATTTAAATGACAACAGGAGCATCGAGCTTTTAATTCGCATCGGTTTCCTCATATTGCTTGTAGCAGCCAGTCTAATGATCCTCGCCCCGTTTATGATTATACTTATTTGGGGGGTTATTATAGCCGTAGCCCAGTTTCCATTGTTTAAGCGGGCTGTAAACGCACTGGGTGATAGAAAAAAACTAACGGCCGTGTTATTCACACTTGCAGGGTTAATAGTTATCATCATTCCATCGTTAATGCTGGCTGAATCATCTGCATATGGTTATCAGAATTTACTAAAGGCATTTGAAGAAGGCAGGCTCACGATTCCGCCCCCGACAGAAGATGTAAATGAATGGCCATTGATAGGTGAGAGTTTTTACAATATCTGGGCTCATGCCTCAAATAATTTACTGGAATTGTTGTCGGAATATAATGGACAGCACAGCGAACAGGTTAGAGAGTCTATAGCCTGGTTGCTTAAAACATTAGCAAGTATTAGTATAACATTTCTACAATTTATCATTTCTATTATCATAGCTGGCGCACTACTTGCTAAGGCTGACATGGGCGCAGAAACAACAAAAGAATTTGCGAAAAGACTAGTTGGAGATAAAGCAGAGGATTTTATCAGCCTGACCATCGGAACCATCCGATCAGTGGTTCATGGCATCTTGGGTATTGCCCTGTTTCAAGCCCTTGCGTCAGCCGTATTGTTAATTATTTTCAATGTTCCTCTACCGGGACTGTGGGCGTTGTTTATGTTGATTCTAGGCACTGTGCAGTTGCCACAATTACTCATTCTGGGCCCAATAAGTATCTATGTATTCAGTGTACTAGATACCGTCCCGGCCACCGTTTTTACAGTTTTTGCTGTATTGATAAGTATGAGCGATAGCTTTTTAAAACCTTTATTTTTGGGTCGGGGTGTAGATATCCCAATGCTTGTTGTTTTATTGGGTGCTATTGGCGGCATGCTTGCTTTTGGTGTTCTGGGATTGTTCGTCGGTGCGGTGGTTCTAGCCGTGAGTTATAAACTTATGATGGCGTGGCTTCATGCAGACAATTCGACATTTTAAAGAAGCCTTTAAAGATAATAAAACAACTCAATTACAGTAGGTAAGGAAGTAGATTTAGTTGTTATTTCCGGTGACCAACTAATAATCTCTTCAGTGGGCTAATTACGACTTGATTGTGTTAAAAACCATCAAGAACAGCAAAACTATACAACAACAATAAATCGATGAAAATCAAGTTTCGAACATCCGTTACTTATACGATTCAAGAGGTAGTAAGAAGGGCTTATTATGAATAAATTTGAAAACTTAAGAAAGCAAATGATTGAATACCAACTGATTGCTCGTGGCTTACGTGATCAGGAGGTTCTTAATGCAATCGGCTCTGTACAGCGTGAAGAATTTATACCTGCGGATCTGGTTGAATTCGCCTACAGTGACTCACCCTTACCGATTGCTGCGAGCCAGACGATTTCCCAGCCCTATATCGTTGCACTTATGACTGCAGCACTTGAATTGAAGCCAGATGAACGAGTGCTGGAAGTGGGAACCGGTTCTGGATATGCTGCTGCAGTTTTATCTGAAATCGCCAAAGAGGTATATACCATTGAACGGCATAAAATCTTGGCTAATACAGCACGTGAAAGGCTTAAGGAATTGGGGTATAAAAATATTCATGTGTTATATGGTGATGGTACGCTAGGGTGGCCGGAACATGCTCCCTTTGATGCTATTGTTGTTGCTGCAGGTGGGCCGGATGTACCAGAAACACTTAAGCAGCAAATGGCTATCGGCGGGCGTTTGGTGATCCCAGTAGGTAAACTATTACACGCGCAGCAGTTGCTTCGGATACGGCGTATCAGTGTAGACGAGTATAAAGAAGAAAACTTGGGGAGTGTTCGTTTTGTACCCTTGATTGGTGCTGCAGGTTGGGAAGATGAGAGAGCAATTCGACCTACGGGCGAAAAGACTGAAGTAAGTTTATCAGAGTTGATATATAAATCGAGTGAGCACTTCGCTAGTGTTGATCATGTTAATCTGGATAATTTACTGGATAGGATTGGAGATAGTCGTCTGGTGTTACTCGGGGAGGCTTCGCATGGGACTGCCGAGTTTTACGAAATGCGTGCGCAAATAACCCAAAATCTTATTGAAAAGAGAGGATTCACTATTGTTGCTGTGGAAGCCGATTGGCCAGATGCAACGCATATTGATCATTATATTCATGGCACAGCCCCGGATCCTTTGTTGGAAAGCAAACCATTCTCCCGTTTCCCAACTTGGATGTGGGCGAATCATTCAGTACATAAGTTTGTCTGTTGGCTAAAAGCACATAATAGCGTGAGAGCACTTGATAAGCAGGTTGGTTTTTATGGCCTAGATTTGTATAGCCTATATAGTTCAATGGAAATAGTGCTGAACTATCTAGAGAAAGTTGACCCTGAATCCGCAGAAGTGGCTCGTATACGTTATGGATGCCTGATGCCGTGGGCTAATGACCCTGCAATGTATGGCCAGGTTACGGTTACCAAACAATATAGGAAATGTGAGAAAGATGTTCTTGTAACTCTACAGGATTTGCTGAAAAAACGTCTGGAATATTCCCTAAATGATGGTAAACAGTTCTTTAACGTTGTACAAAATGCCAGACTGGTGGCTAATGCTGAACGGTACTACCGCACCATGTATTATGCAGAAAATAACTCCTGGAATCAGCGTGATCAGCATATGTTTGAAACCTTACAGGATGTGCTTAAGTTTAGAGATAAAAATTCAAAAGCCGTTATCTGGGAACATAATTCACATATTGGTGATGCTCGTGCGACGCAAATGAGTGCCCGTGGGGAGTTAAATATTGGTCAGCTTGCACGTCAGGAATATGGTG